>JBIKOQ010000193.1:0-4337 GCA_044357955.1 Burkholderiaceae bacterium
ATTTCAGAGCAGCATCATCACTGTGTGTGATGTACTCCATAAACAAGGCTGCGACCCAGTGCGGCAGATGACTGATCGCAGCCACCACGCCGTCATGCTGCGATGGCTCAATCGACACCACATTGGCTCCGCACGCCAACCAAGCGGCCCGAACAGTCTCAACATCCTGAGGGTGATTTTCAACCAAGGGGGTCAACATGACACGCCGTCCCTCATAAAGCTGCGCATCGGCAGCCTGAGGGCCTTTTTCATGCGAACCTGCCATCGGATGACCGGGCACAAACTGCGCAATGCGTGACTGCAATCCGACTCGCGCAGCATCGATCACATTTTGCTTGGTACTGCCGCCATCGGTGATGATGGTCTTATCACCTAACCAAGGCGCGAGCTCTTTAAAAATGGCTTCAAAAGCGCCCACGGGTGCCGCAACAAAAATTAAATCCGCGCGCTGTGCAGCCTCTTTGTAGCTCACGATCTCGTCGATCAGCCCAAGTTTAGCGGCCTCTTGCAAGGTCTCCGGACGACGGCCAGCCCCTAATACCGTTCCAACCGCCCCGGCTTGTTTAAGCGCCGCAGCAAATGAGCCTCCGATCAGGCCAACCCCGATCACGGCAATGGTATTGATCTTGAAGGTACTCATGCGCCCCACTGCTTCATAATCGCCGTCAACGCATCAATAAACTTTTGATTTTCGTGCGACAAACCAATCGAAACTCTGAGCCATTCGGGCAAGCCATCGCCCTTGACAGGACGAACGATCACACCACGTTTGAGCAGTTCGAGATTGACCTGCGCTGCGTCTCCAACCTTGACTAAAACAAAATTTGAATAACTTGGAACGTAGGTCAAACCAAGCTTTTCAAACGCGCTTTGCAGTTGTTCCTTGCCAGCACGGTTCACCTCGAAACTTTCTTTCAAGAAAGCCGTGTCTCCAAGCGCAGCAATCGCGGCGGCTTGAGCCAGCGAATTCACGTTGAATGGCTGTCGCACTCTATTGAGCAAATCAGTCAATACTGGCTGGGCCACGCCAAAACCAACACGCAAACCTGCCAAACCATAGGCTTTGGAGAAGCTTCTGGACACTAATAAATTGGGGTACCGTTTGACCAAACCAATACTGTCGACACGTAATTCGGGCTCGAGAAACTCGTTATAGGCCTCATCGAGTACAACAGTGACACCAGTACCATGACGTTGAGCGACTGCGGCAAGAAAAGACTCAATTGCCTCATTGGACAAGTATGTCCCAGTGGGATTGTTCGGATTGGCAATGAACACGAGTCTTGTGTTGTCTTTAATCGCGCGCAGCATGGCTGGCAAATCATGCCCATGATCTTGTGCGGGCACGACCAAATGTTCTGCACCCCGCGCCTGAGTGGCCAAGCGATAGACCACAAACGCATACTGCGAATAAACCACCGAACTCCCTGGCTCGAGTAACGCAGAGGCGACTAATTCGAGGATATCGTTCGAGCCATTGCCCAAAGTCAACCAGTTTTGCGGCACGCCGTAGCGGTCGGAAAGGGCTTTTTTTAGGTCAAACCCCGCAGGATCAGGATATCGACCCAAGCCTGCTACGGCCTCAGTGATCGCACGCCGAGCGGACTCGGGCATTCCAAGTGGATTTTCATTTGAGGCCAGCTTCACAATGCCAGCCGGATCAAGCCCAAACTCGCGAGCAAGCTCTTCGATGGGCTTGCCAGCTTGATAAGGAGCGATCGCTGCGATGTGCGGCGGCGGGATCAATACAGAGTCTTGAGCGGACATGATAAGGACACCAACAAAGCTAAGTGGGGAAAACGCAGCGATCGGCATGAAGGCTTAACACTTGAGCGCTCACCCGATCACCACAGGATCTACTGCGCTGGAAAAGAACCCAGCAACTTGAAAAACGCACATTGAGCTTCGAGCGACGTCAATGCCTTTTTGACACGCGGATCTTCGCAATGACCTTCGATGTCGACATAAAAATAATATTCCCATTGTCCCGTGCGTGCAGGCCGAGACTCAAAACGCGTCATTGAAACGCCATTTTCGGACAAGGGGGATAACATTTGATACACAGCGCCAGCGCGATTCGGCACGGCTAGAATTAAGCTTGTTTTATCGCGTCCACTGGGAAGAATATCTAGTTTGCCGATCGCCAAAAAACGCGTTTTGTTTTGAGAGTCATCTTGAATCCCGAGAGCAATGACCTCGAGGCCCCAAGTCTGCGCAGCAACATCACTGGCAATCGCCGCAACAGACGGATCAAGTGAAGCAAGTCGGGCGGCCTCGGAGTTGCTCGAGACAGGCTCTCGGACAATACCGGGATACTCTCGGTTGAGCCAGTTTTGGCACTGCGCCAACGCTTGAGGGTGGGCAAGGATCTTGGTGATGCCTTGCATGTTGCCCGATTTGGTCAAGAGGCAATGGCGTATCAACAATGAGCGTTCGCCCAAAATCCGCAAAGAGGAACCCAAGAGCAGATCAAGCGTGCGATTGACGGCACCCTCGGTCGAATTTTCTACGGGCACCATTCCCACCTGCGCGGCACCCGCCTCGACAGACCTGAACACCTCATCGAAAGACGGACATGCCAAACCAGTCACAGAGCGACCAAAATGCTCGAGTGCGGCCTGCTCTGAAAAAGACCCTGCAGGTCCCAGAAAAGCAACGGTGAGTGATTGCTCTAGCCCACGGCAAGCAGAGATTATCTCCGTCCAAACCGAAGAAACAGCCTCGGTGGGAAAAGGCCCGCGATTGAGCACTTGCAGTTGACGAATGACTTGCGCCTCTCGCTCGGGCCTGAGCACAGGTCCTTGCGCATGATGCGCATGTTTAACCTCACCGACTTCTTGCGCTGTTTTCGCACGCTTGTTCAGCAGATCAAGAATCTCGGCATCAATCTGATCGATTCGCTGCCGGAGCGGTAATAGCTGGGCTTGCAATGACTCATCCATAAGAGCGCTCGAAGTCCTTGAGATAGTCTATGAGTGCCACTACACCTTGTAGCGGCATGGCGTTGTAAATCGAAGCACGCATACCGCCCACGCTCTTGTGACCTTTTAACTGCATCAAACCACGCTCGTGAGCGCCAGCAAGAAAAGCAGACTCGAGTTTGACGTCTGGCAAGAAAAAAGGTGCATTCATACGTGAGCGTACCGAGGAATGCACTGGCACGGTATAAAAAGCGCTTTGATCAAAATAATCATACAAAAGCGATGCCTTGGCGATGTTTTGCTGCTCCATCGCAGCGAGTCCACCTTGCTCCTTGAGCCATTTGAAGACCAAACCGGCAATATAAATCGCATAGGTGGGCGGCGTGTTGAACATCGATTTTTCACGTTCAACATTCGCATAATCAAAAGCTGTGGGACAAATGGGCAAGGCATGGCCGATCAAATCTCGCCGCACAATCACAATCGTCAACCCCGCAGGACCAGCATTTTTTTGAGCACCTGCAAAAATCATCCCCGTGGTGGAGACTGGCATTGGGCGAGATAAAAAGTGCGAGGACGCATCCACGACCAATGGCACATCTGGCGCACCAAGCTCGGCCATGATGGGCCAATCCATGGTTTCAACGCCACCAATCGTTTCATTGCTACACAAATGCAAATACGCAGCGTCCGAACGTACCTGCCAAGAGCGAGGCTCAGGCAACCAAGTCCCTGGCGCCTGCTTGTGACCACTCAATATCGCCTCGACCGCATTGGTCGCCGCAATCTGGGCGTCACCGTAGCGTTGACATTCTTGATATGCTTTTTTTGCCCAAATACCACTGATCACATAATCAGCCTTAGGCTGCTGAACTCGGCCAAGTAAGTTAAGCGGAACGATGGCATTTTCAGCCGTCGCGCCGCCCTGCATAAACAGCACAGCGTAATCCTGAGAGATGTCGAGCAAGTCGCGCAGATCTGACTCAGCTTGAGTGCAGATTTCCACGAATTGTTGACCGCGATGACTCATTTCCATCACGGACATGCCCGAGCCATGCCAATCCAGCATTTCCGCCGCTGCTTGCTTGAGTACCGACTCAGGCATTGCGGACGGCCCTGCAGAAAAGTTCCAGGGACGCGCCATATTAAGACTCCGATCCGGCCTCATCTGTGGTGCCTGCTGAAGCATTAGGCTGAGCAGCGTTGTCAGCTGCTGCGGTTGGATCCACATCAGCCTCGTCATCCACATCGCTTTCTACGACTCTACGAACACCAGACAACTCGCTGCCGTCATCCACGCTAATTAAGGTGACGCCTTGCGTTGCGCGACCCATTTCACGAATCTCCGCCACACGGGTACGCACCAACACGCCACCCGTTGTGATCAGCATGATTTCATCTGTGGCGTTGGCCAAC
>JBIKOQ010000194.1:0-4332 GCA_044357955.1 Burkholderiaceae bacterium
TACTCAAGGACGCACCTGAGTCGTCGGGCAAGCAAAAAGGAAATCCCGCGCGTGGAAGCGCGGGAAAGAGACTTGATTTTTTGTTTCAAGAGATGAACCGTGAAGCCAATACACTTGGCTCAAAAGCTGGCAGCCTTGAAATGTCCAAGGCTGCGATCGATTTAAAACTGCTCATTGAGCAGATGAAAGAACAGGCCATGAATATCGAGTGATCCTGGCCTTGCCTGTTTGATGGTTTGTCGACTTTATCTTTGTCGACTCTAGATTTAACCTCTCCCGACAAACGGCATCGTCGTCGCCATGATTGTGACGAACTGTACGTTTGTTTCTAAAGGAAAACTCACCATTTGAGTGATGGTTTGAGCAACATGGTTAACATCCATGCGTGGCTCTACGCGTGTGGAGCCGTCAGGCTGAGGAACACCTTTTGTCATGCGTTCGGTCATAGGTGTCGCTGCGTTACCAATGTCAATCTGGCTACACGCAATACGATAGGCGCGTGTGTCGAGTGAGATGGACTTGGTCAGACCTGTGACCGCATGCTTGGTCGCCGTATACCCAATCGAAAAAGGCCGCGGCGCGTGGGCAGAAATCGAACCATTATTAATAATACGACCGCCCTGTGGTGATTGAGATTTCATCATACGAATCGCGGCTTGCGCACACAAAAACATGCCGGTTAAGTTAATGTTGACAATATCTTTCCAGATGTCGACAGGCAGATCCTCGATCGGAACGGGAGGCCCGCCGCGACCAGCGTTATTGAATAAGACATCTAAGCGTCCCCAGCGGCGCACCACCTCGGCAAATAGTGCATTGACGGAGGCTTCGTCGCTCACATCGGTCACGATCGGATGTAAATTTGCGGCCAGTGCGCCGCCTTCCTTCTTTGTTTCCTCTAGCGCGTCTAGACGACGGCCCGCCAACGCGACCTGATAGCCCGCTGCAGCGAGATGGAGGGCGACTGCGCGGCCAATACCAGAACCTGCACCTGTGATGACTGCGACCTTAAGATCAGACATTTTTGTTCCTTTTGTCGATATATTTAAGTGTGTATTTTAAGATTTTGCTTGGGCTGGTCCAGTTTCGATTAAGGCATCTGGCTGTGCGCACCACTCGCTCCAAGAGCCACCATATAGTGCCGCACCTTTCAATCCCGCAAGCTCCATCGCAAGCAAAAGATGACAAGCAGAAACGCCTGATCCACAACTGGCGACGACTTGATCAGGAGAATGAGTGCCCAATAAAGTTAAAAATTCTGCTTTAAGAACCTCAGGAGACTTGAAATGCGAGTTTGCATCCAGATTTTTCTTAGAGAACCGGCTGAGAGAACCAGGGATATGACCCGCTTTCGGATCGAGTGTTTCATTCAGTCCTTCGAAACGATCCTCAGGTCGACCATCGATCATCAATCGATCTGCACGACCAAGTCCCGCACGCACGTCAGCGTAGAGCACATGTTTCGTGAGTGATTCACCCCGTTTAAAGTTCCCCGCAGTTCTGGCTGAGGGCGTTTCTGTTGAGAGCGGCAGGCCCGCTTGTACCCAGGCATCCATTGCACCATCGAGTACTACAACGTGCGCGTGACCGACCCAGCGCGCGCACCACCACAAACGGGCAGCATAGGATGTACCAGGAGAGTCATAGGCCACGATGAGTGTGTCTGCATTGACGCCGAGTGCGGCGAGGTCCAAGGCAAGACGGTCGGGATGTGGCAACGGATGTCGTCCATTGGTCCCATCAGCAGGTCCACTTAGAATTTTTCCTAAATTAAGATAGATGGCACCCGGGATGTGGCCTGTTTCATACGCGCGAAACCCCAGCGCTGAATCCACCAAATCGTAACGGCAGTCACAAATCAGGACTTTCGAGGGATTTTTGGCAAGCTGCTCCTGCAACTCAGAAACCGTAATGAGGTGTTGGGTCTTCATATCCTATGCATTCCTTGTTTATTCGATGGGTTGTCTAATGAATCACTCTGCTATGCTTTAAGCTTAATTCACTTTTTTGCATTGTCACCTATGTCACTGGCCGCCGGAAACGTATTTATGGTTGTCGCTCCAAGTGGAGCGGGTAAATCTAGCTTGGTCAATGCGCTTTTGGCGCGTGATCCAACGTTGTGCCTGTCCGTTTCTTGTACAACAAGACCCGCTCGCTCCGGCGAAACCGAAGGCAAGGATTATCGTTTTGTCACCAAAGAGCAGTTTGATGCAATGCGTCATCAAAATCAGCTTTTAGAGTGGGCCGAGGTACACGGCAATTTTTATGGCACACCACGAGACAAAATCGACCAAGCGACTGCTTTTGGACAGGATATTTTGCTCGAGATTGATTGGCAAGGTGCCAGGCAAGTTAAACAACTCTTTCCCCAAGCGATCGGTGTTTTTATCCTACCCCCCGCGATTTCAACGCTTAGAGAGCGCTTGACCCAACGCGGACAGGATGCAGAGGCGGTGATTCAACGCCGCATTGAGGCTGCGAGCGAAGAGATTTCACATGCACCTGAGTGTGAATATGTTATTATTAATCAAGACTTTAGCATTGCGCTCACGCAATTGAGTCAGATCATCGAAACGGCAAAATTGCGCTATCCGCGTCAACTTGCTCGACATCCTGAACTCTTCAGATCCTTCGATCTACTCCCTTGAGCGTTGGCTAAAGCTATACTCGACGATTCATGCATTTTTTACCTCACTTACAGGACTTCCATGGCCCGCATCACTGTTGACGATTGCCTCGAGCACATTCCTAATCGCTTTAAGCTCACCTTGGCAGCCACGTACCGTGCGCGCGAACTCGCTCAAGGTCATGCCCCTCGCCTTGATAGCAAAGACAAACCCACTGTGACCGCTTTACGCGAGATTTCAGCAGGTTTGACTGGTATTGAAATGCTTCGCAAGGTTCCCACTTAAGTAGGATTCAAATGGCCTTTCCCGGACTTCGGTACGCATCTTCCGGGTTATTGGCCGCCCTTCGCGTTGGTTCACGCCTCACCCGAAGACCTGCCGCAACTCAAGAACGATTAGGTGCCGTTTCCGGTTCTGCCACACCCGTTGTGACGGAGGCTGAACCTGCGATTGCCTCGATGGCATCACTGCAGCTTTTGCTTGATGGTTACCTCGATGCAAAAGAAATTGCGCTTGTCCGAGACGCCTATCGTTTTTCAGATCAAGCCCACCTTGGTCAGTTTCGTTCAAGTGGTTCCCCCTATATCAGTCACCCGATCTCTGTTGCAGAGATCTGTGCAGGCTGGAAACTCGATGTCGATGCCATACGTGCCGCGCTTTTGCATGATGTCATGGAAGATCAAGACATTGCAAAACAAGAACTTTTTGAAAAATTTGGCTCAGAAGTCGCAGAGCTGGTTGATGGTCTCTCAAAGCTAGATCGACTCGAGTTCGCGAGTAAAGCGCAACAGCAAGCGGAAAGCTTTCGAAAAATGCTGTTAGCAATGGCACGTGACATACGCGTCATTCTCATAAAGCTTGCAGACCGATTACACAACATGCGCACACTGGACGCAGTCAATCCAGATAAAAGAAGGCGCGTCGCACGCGAAACACTGGATATTTATGCTCCGATCGCGCATCGGCTCGGTCTCAATGCGCTATATCGAGAGTTGCAAGACTTATGCTTTGAAGCCATTCATCCAAATCGCTACCAAGTTTTAGAAAAAGCGGTCATGGCCGCCCGTGGAAATCGACGCGAAGTATTGACACGGATTGACGAACAGGTCCGAACCGCTTTACCTGCGGCAGGCATAGAAAGCGAAGTACGTGGACGTGAGAAGACGCTTTATGCCATCTATAACAAGATGGTCAAACAAAAGAAGAGCCTTTCGAATGTTCTGGATATTTATGGCTTTCGCGTGATTGTCCGAACTTTGCCAGAGTGCTACATGGCGATGGGCATTGTGCATCAACTCTATCGCCCTGTGCCCGGAAAATTTAAAGACTACATTGCCATACCAAAAATCAACGGCTACCAGTCCTTGCATACAACCTTGGTAGGCCCTTTTGGTACGCCCATTGAGTTTCAGTTTAGAACACACGACATGCATCAAATCGCCGAAGAAGGCGTTGCAGCCCATTGGCTCTATAAAGGCGACCAGTCTAACCTCCAAGAAATACAAAGTCGCACTAGCAAATCCTTGCAATCCTTACTCGACATACAAAATCAAACTGGAGACTCGACAGAGTTTCTTGAACATGTCAAGGTCGACCTCTTTCCAGATGCTGTTTACGTCTTTACACCCAAAGGAAAAATTGTTTCCTTGCCCCGTGGTGCGACGGCCGTTGATTTTGCTTATTCGATTCATACTGATGTTGGAAA
>JBIKOQ010000195.1:0-4314 GCA_044357955.1 Burkholderiaceae bacterium
ATGTGAGTGTTGGCGACTCGCCCAGACATTAAACCAAGGCTCAAGAGGGGTACCGAGCGCGATCAAAGTGCTTTGCAGTGGGGCTATTATTTCGCTCCTTGCTTGCGCGAACTCTGATGTGTTGTGACTGGTTGCCCTTTTCGAACCTACTTCCCACCTTCATACACAACAACCTTATGGAAAATGCTCGGCTTTGCTGCCGGCCAGCGATAGCGAAAGAAGACATCTTTGTCGTTATAGGTTGCCTGTACCTGCGAAGGGACCGTCAACTGTTTTGGAATGCTAATGCCCCGCTTGGGATCGTCTTGAACCGTTCCAGTACCATGCGTCATCCAAGACAACACTAACCCCCCGCCGAACAGGGCCAAAGCGGCAAGTAAGCCTGCGCGTTGCAATGCACTCTTCATCTGTCTTCCTTAAAAGCCACATCATTGCTGTGGTCTTTTCACCTTAGTACCTGCTTACTTCGTTACTGTTGATGTGGATCAAGTCACACCGAATAAGACGCGCCTGGGTGCGGCATTCTCGCACCAACGAGTGTTGACTCTCATCACTGCGCGTGCACGAATTCGCAACGGGATAAGGGAGGATAAAATCGGCTGAGTCCAACAGGCTTTTTTGCAGTTGTAGTTGTCAGTTCTGTGTTGTATGGCCAAGAAACTGAGGGTTCTACATTGAGGGCGTCATGAATACATCCATCCTTGTTTTAGGCGCAGGCATGATTGGCACCTGCACCGCCTTGCACCTTCAGCAGCGCGGTTTCGATGTCACGTTGGTAGATCGGCAGTCACCCGGCCAGGAAACCTCCATGGGTAACGCCGGGCTCATCCAACGCGAAGCCGTCGAACCCTATGCCTTCCCCCGCGAGCTTGGTTTTTTGTGGGACGTGGCGATTGGAAATGGCGCCCAGGTGCATTGGCATGCGCGAGGCCTGTGGCAAATGGCAGGTTCACTACTACGCTATCTTCAGCATTCACATCCTAGTCGTCACGCACTAGCCACACAGGCCTACAGCCGCCTCATTGCCCTATCCACCGACGAGCACGAGCCGCTCATACTCGCTGCGAATGCGCAGGACTTGGTGGCACGAGACGGTTTTCGTTTTGTTTTTCGTACGGCACAAGCCTTTGATAAGGCGGTGTTCCGAGCCGAGGACCTTCATGCGCGCTTTGGTGTGCGCTCCCACACTGAAAACACTGACCAGTTGACCCAAGCCGAGCCAGCTCTGCACAAACGCATGGCCGGCGCTGTGCATTGGCTTGACTCATGGTCTGTGAACGATCCTGGCGCTTTGGTGGCGCGTTATGCAAAACTCTTTATGGACCGAAATGGGCGCGTAATGACAGGTGATGCCTCAAGCTTACGCGCACAAGGTAAGGGCTGGTTAGTACACACGACCGACGGTCCGGTGCAAGCTCAGCAAGTGGTGCTGGCGCTGGGCCCCTGGACTAATGGTTTGATTCGGAGCTTGGGCTACCACTTTCCGCTGTTCATCAAACGCGGCTATCACCAGCACTACACAGCGCCGGTAGGGGTACGACTGCCCTTGCTAGATGCCGAACGCGGCTATGCTTTGGCCCCCATGCAACGTGGCCTGCGTCTGACCACCGGTGCAGAGTTTGCGTGCATCGACGCTTCCCCCACCCCAGTGCAATTGACAAAGGCAGAGGTGATGGCGCGCGAATTGATCGACCTCGGCCAGCCCTTGGCTGAGCCACCATGGCTAGGCGCACGTCCTTGTACTGCCGACATGCTGCCAGTCATGGGTCCCGCGCCTCGCCATCCCGGGCTGTGGTTCAACTTTGGACATGCGCACCAAGGCTTCACATTAGGACCCGTGGCGGGCCGTTTGCTTGCCGAGATGCTAAACGGCGAACCACCTTGTGTAGATCCAAGTCCTTACTCGCCACAGCGGTTTAAGTCATCACACAATACCGCACATCACACCTGAACAATTCAGCTCATCCAACTGCTGCCCAAGATGTCGGGCAATCGCACGCATACCATACATTCCAGCGGCAGCTTCAGCGTCGCTGTTGTAGTTGGTATTAGTATTGACGTCGTAGGTGTAGATCTCACCTGCCTCATCAACAATAAACTCAATTCCGGCAATCTCTATCCCGTTCTCAGCGATGAAGCGCTGATATCGGTGGATGATGGGATGATCAAAGTCCTCGATGATCTGAAAGCGCGGCGCAGGCGCTTCGGGTACAGTTTCGCCCACTGGACAAAAAGCATCACCGATCTGGCAGACGTCCGCTGGACAAAGCTCAAACCCGAGCGAAGTATCAACGCGCACGGCATAAAGGAACTTGCCGCCCACGAACTCGACACGCGTAATAAAAGGCTGCGGTGCGCGAATGTATTGCTGGATCAGTGTGATGCCGTCGACGGATTGATCGAACTGTACGCTGTTCACATAGTCCTGCAAGGCATCGATATGATGGAAAAGCTTTACGCCGAGCCCTTTGCCTGCGCGATTATGTTTGGTGATGAATGAGCCAGTCATCTGGCGGGCGGCTTCGATGATCTGCGGCTTGCCGACTGCAGCGATGGTGAGAGGAGTCTTGACCCCGTAATTCTCCAAAGCAACATACTGTGCGACCTTGCTAATTTCAAGTTGTAAGGCGCGGCTGTTATTCACAACACGCCGACCGTGTGCCTCAAGCCAGCACAGCACTGCTGCCGTGTATTCGGGCGCGAAGCGGTGATTACGGGTGTGCGATGACGCGCTCATTCGGTTGTAGAAAACGCCCTCAGGAGGAGACACGGATAGATCCAGATTGCCTTCGTCCAGAAACCACTCTTCGTAAGGTAACTCCAGCTCCCGAAAAGCTTCTTGCAACGGCTCTACCCAGACGGAGTTTTCATGAATCACATAAATTTTTGACATATCTCATCATCATGATGTTGGTTAGACAAACGCTATCCGCAACGGTATATCTGGATAGTCCAACAGCATAATAAAAACTCATGAAAACTAAAAAGACATTCTTATAATTTATTTATAACCAATGAATCTCAACGTTTTCACATATGAGCGCACTTGTGACTCGAACAGACAATAGAATATCAGCAGTGGTCGAATCCGCCCCGAGCCACCACTGAATTTTGAACGGAAGAAATCTCGAGCGTCTAGTCGAGTTTGATGCCTAATCGTTTTGTAATACTGCCGTATTTACCCACTTCATTTTGAATTAAGCTGGCAAATTGCTCGGGCGTATTGCTGGTTGCATCAGCGCCGTTTCTATCCATTGCAGCTTTGAAATCAGGGGTTGCTGCGATGGCAACAAGCTCTTTATTCAATTTATCGATGATTGGTTTTGGTGTGCCCGCTGGGGCCAAAACGCCTAACCATAAAGCAGCTTCAAAGCCTGGATAACCTAGCTCTGCCACGGTAGGTATTTCTGGAAGTGCGGATGATCGCGATGCACTCCCCACAGCAAGTGCACGCAGCTTATCGGTTTTAGCATGCTGCAATAGGGCGGGCATAGACCCAAAGAGCACTTCAACCTGATTAGAGAGAATGGCTAAGTCAGCAGCGGCATTACCTTTATAAGGGATGTGAGTCATCTTCATGCCAGTCACGTCATTCAGCATTTCCGTAGCAAGCTGGGTAGTTGAGCCATTGCCTGCCGATGCATAGTTCAATTTACCAGGTTGACTTTTAACTAATGCGACGAGTTCAGCCAAGGACTTTGCAGGCACTTGCGGGTTCACGACCAGCAAGTATGGCGTCACAGCCACAAGGGAGATTGGGGAAAAGCTCTTGATTGGGTCATAGCCGAGTTTTGAGTATGCGCCAGGCGCTACTGCCATCGTGCTGGTCGTACCCAGCGTGAGCGTATAGCCGTCAGGAGCTGCCTTAGCGGCAGCGTCAGTACCAATCGTGCCACCAGCACCACCTCTGTTTTCCACGACAATAGTTTGACCTAAACGTTCACCTAGTTTTTGGGCAACGATCCGTCCCACAATATCGGTTGATCCTCCGGCAGGGAAACCAATAATGAGGCGTATGGGTTTATTGGGATACTGAGATTGCGCATGCGAAATAAGAGAAGTGCCTAGTAAAAGAACCGACATTAAAAAACGCGGTACATATTGGGATAGTTTTAGCTTCATGTTAGAGGTCTCCTTATTATTTTGGGGCAGTCTTCTGAATAAAGTAGCATAAACTTTTGGAATCGACTATTTGGTATGATTTTTTTCTATAAAGAGTCTCATAATTTGCCAATCAAAAAACTCATTTGACGATAAAAAAATTTATTTCCAGTAGATTACTGTTATAAATATTGCACCTTTATAAAAGGCTTT
>JBIKOQ010000196.1:0-4307 GCA_044357955.1 Burkholderiaceae bacterium
GTTTCAGGATCGACGCGTCAGACGTCGGATGCAGGCGCAAATGCCTGTGATCGAGCAAGATCCTTTGCTGGGGGATACCTTGGCCTCCGGGGAGACTCGTCGCGAGCCTGGTCTAGGTGGTATGAGCTTCACCAATGACATGGTGACTGATTCGCCGGATCATCCTGAGGCGGCCTTGGATCAGCAGGAACCGGATCCTTCGACGGAGGTTGTGATTGAAATCACCTTTCAAGGACCGATGTTGGGTGAAGATCTCGTGCCTCTCCTGCAACCCTTGCGCTCTGCCGGTCGTAAAGCAGTTCGTATTTTTGCCCAGGATATTGAAGGTCAGCTTGATGCGCGCTTGCGTCCTGAAGGTCAGTATGTGTCGGTACATTTGGCGGTTTTGCTTGCTAATCGTAGTGGTCCTTTAACCGCGATTGAATGGTCACAGATTTGGAATCGCGCGCAGGGCTTAGCCGATCAATTGGAGTCCAGCATCGAAGGACCCGATCAACAGTATGTGCTTGATGCAGCCTCGCGGCTGGATGATGCCTGCGCCGCTTTGGATACGCAGGTGGGTCTGACGCTTCTCTTGGGAAGTATGCGTCCGGTTTCTGAAGTCACCATGGCGGCTAAGACCATGGGTTTTGTGCCTGTTGATGGCGTGCTCGCCTGGCTGGGCGATTATGGCTTAGTGTGTTTTAGTTTGTCTCGTGCCGATGCGGAGTCCATCGATGCAGGAATGGCCAGTGTGGATCGTTTGAGCATGCTTCTGGATGTGCCGTGTAGTCCTGTGGATACGCGAGCATTTGGAAAAATGGCCGAAGTTGGTTTTGAGTTAGCCCGTCGCATTGGTGGAGAGTTGGTTGATGATCAACTGCGACCCCTTCAGCCCGGTGCGGATGTGGCCATCGACGAAAAACTAAAGATTTTGTATTCGCAACTTGAAATAGCGGGTTTTGCTGCAGGCAGTCCCCGTGCAAGACGTGTCTTTGCTTAAAGCGGGCGCGTGAGCATGGATTCGCAGGACTCGATCGTCAAACGTTTGACTTCGTTGCGCGGTGAGATCGAAAGACACAACCAAGCTTACTATGTGCACGATGCACCGGTCGTGACGGACGCGCAATACGATACCTTGATGCGCGAGCTTCAGACGCTTGAAGCCACACATCCCCACCTCATCACGACAGATTCACCGACACAGCGTGTGGGTGCATCGCCCTTGGCGGCGTTTGGTAGCGTGACCCATCGCGTTCCCATGCTGTCCTTGGGAAATGCCTTCGAGGATGCGGAAGTGCGTGCGTTTGATAAGCGCGTTGCTGACACCTTGCGTGCGGCAGGCAAACTTTCTACAGACGAAGAAGTTTCCTATTTTTGTGAGTTAAAACTCGATGGTCTAGCCATTAGTTTGCGCTATGAGCGTGGCTTATTGGTGCAGGCGGCAACACGTGGTGATGGACAGACTGGTGAGGATGTCACCATGAATGTCCGCACGATCAAGGCGATTCCCCTCAAACTCAAGGGGGCCGAACAAGACATTCCCGAGGTTCTTGAAGTGCGTGGCGAGGTCTTTATGAATCTCGCAGACTTTGAGCGTCTCAACGTCGCGCAAGAGTCCCGCGGTGAGAAAATCTTTGTCAATCCCCGCAACGCTGCCGCAGGCAGCTTACGTCAACTAGATTCACGCATCACTGCGCAGCGTCCTTTGAGCTTTTTTGCTTACGGCTGGGGTGATCTGGGCGGATTTCAGTTGCCTCGTCATAGTGCGATGCTGGATTGGCTGCAGCGACTCGGGTTACCCGTCAATGAAAAACAGCATGTCCTGGCGCAGGGTGCCGAGCAGTTGCTGCGGTTTTATGTCGAGGTTGGCGCACGTCGTGCGCAGCTCCCCTATGATATTGACGGTGTCGTGTACAAAGTCGATGACTTAAGCGCTCAGCGTATGTTGGGCTTTGTCGCTCGTGCGCCGCGTTTTGCGATTGCGCACAAGTTTCCTGCTCAAGAAGCCACGACCACATTGCTGGATATAGAGGTCCAAGTGGGTCGTACAGGGGCCATTACGCCCGTTGCGCGGCTATCTCCCGTTTTTGTAGGCGGCGTGACGGTCACAAACGCGACCTTGCATAACGAGACTGAAATCCTGCGTAAAGATGTGCGGGTAGGCGATACGGTGATTGTGCGCCGTGCAGGCGATGTCATCCCCGAAGTCGTAGGTCCAGTCTTGGCTCAACGTCCTATTTTCGCGGTGTCTTTTGTCATGCCGAGCGCATGTCCCGTCTGTGGCTCGACCATTGAGCGGGTCGAAGACGAAGCCATCGCACGCTGCACGGGTGGATTGTTTTGCGCTGCGCAGCGCAAGCAGAGTTTGATCCATGCTGCGGGTCGCAAGGCCTTGGATATTGAAGGTCTTGGGGAAAAATTAGTTGAGCAACTGGTGGATCGCGGGCGTATTCATTCGTTGGCTGAGCTCTACACCCTTGGCGTGGACGAACTCGCTGAATATGATCGCATGGGTCTTAAGTCCGCAGAAAACCTGATCGAAGCGATTGCTCAGGCAAAGCGACCTCAGTTAAATCGCTTGATTTTTGCGTTAGGTATTCGACATGTCGGAGAGACAACTGCGCGCGATTTGGCGCTGCATTTCGCGTCGATCGAGTCGCTGATGCATGCGTCCCTGGATGCGCTTTTAAATGTCCCGGATGTGGGACCCGTGGTGGCAGGTTCAATTGCTCGGTTTTTCGCTGAGCCGCATAATCAGGAAGTGGTCAAAGCCTTGCGCGAACAAGGGGTCGAGCCTCAGGTACCCGAGGCGCCAAGGAGTGCTGGGCTGGCGGGTAAGACTTTCGTTCTGACAGGCACTTTACCAACGTGGTCGCGTGAAGAAGCCTCAAGCAGGATTGTCGCGGCGGGTGGAAAAGTGAGCGGCTCTGTTTCACGCAAAACGACGTATGTCGTGGCGGGCGAAGATGCAGGGAGCAAGCTAGAAAAGGCAACAGAGCTTGGCGTCGCTGTTTTAAATGAACAAGGCCTCAAAGCGTTGCTTGAGGCCTTGGATTAACGCGGATGTTTCACTACCACTGACTGTCATCGACTGAAATGGCCGACGACAAATCAACAGGTTTATTACTGGATCTTTGCTTCATTGCGTAATTTTGCCTGGTAGGCAGCTAGTGCTTGTTCACGCATCATTTGCTCAAGCTCTTTGCGCACCTGATCCAGAGGTGGGAACTCGACAGGGCGAATATCCATGACTTCGATGACATGCCAGCCAAACTGAGACTGAACGGGCTTGTCTGCCAACTGACCTTTTTTAGTGGCCGCCACGGCTTTGCCAAAGGGCTCAACGTAGTTTGTATCAGGCGCCCAACCGAGCTCCCCACCTTTGGCGGCACTGCCAGTGTCCTTGGATTGTTTAGCGAGATCTTCGAATTTAGCTGATTTTTTCTTGAGTTTGTCCTGAATCTCGTTGGCTGTCTTTTCGTCCTCGACCAAGATATGGCGAACGTTGTATTCAAACTTGTCAGCCTCAGCCTTTTTCAGTTTGTCGTATTCGGCTTGAACCGTTGCCTCAGTGATAGGGTTCTTTTTTAGATAGTCAGCCATCAGGGCTTGGACCAAAATGCCTTGGCGAGCCAATTCAAGTTCGGTCGCAACGGCGGGGTCCTTGGGGATACCTGCTGCATCAGCGGCCTGCACCATGACCTGACGATTAATCAGTTCTTGTTTGATCTGATCGCGCATTTCTGGAGAGTCCGTCGCACCGCGTGCAACCAACAGCTTTACAAACTGATCGACGTTCGCCTGAGTAATTGCTTTGCCATTCACGGTGGCAACGTTTTGAGCATGAAGTGGAGCAACCAACACGAGTGCGGCGGCGAGCATAACGATACGTTTCATGAATTTCCTTTGGAAGGCGCCCGAGTGGTCAGCGCAAGCGCATGGATCGGGTGTGGGATTAAATCGCGCAAAAGATCATACACCAATCGATGTTGCGCAATCATCGGTTGGTTGATAAAACATTCCGCCACAATCGTGGCACGGAAATGACTGGCATTGCCTGGGTTGCCGGAATGTCCGGCATGAAGGTGGGATTCATCGACGATGTCGAGTTCTATGGCGTTAAGAGGCGCCAGACGTTCGCGCAACAAGCTTAAATGCGGATTCGTCGGAGTGGTCATGACTTGTTGTCCTTGGCGTCCGTTGGGGGCAACACTGCTGTAGGCAACACGTCGGACGCTTCGTCCTGCTGCATATGTTTACCAAGCCAAATGGACTGTGCGATGACAAAAACAATCAGCAAGGCCATCAGACCGAAGACCTTGAAG
>JBIKOQ010000197.1:0-4304 GCA_044357955.1 Burkholderiaceae bacterium
CACAGGAAGCGAAATGGCAGGAATCAAGGAAATTCGAACAAAGATCAAGAGCGTGCAAAACACGCGCAAGATCACTAAGGCGATGGAAATGGTCGCCGCCTCCAAAATGCGCAAAGCGCAGGAAAGAATGCGAGCTGGTCGTCCATACGCGACAAAAGTCTATGACATCGCCAGCCATCTGATGGAAGCGAACCCTGAGTACACGCATCCCTATTTGATCGAGCGCAATGACCTCAAGGCAGTCGGTATTGTGGTGGTTTCGACAGACAAAGGTTTGTGTGGTGGCCTAAACACCAACATTATGCGTTTAGTCTTGAGTCGCATGCGCGAGTTCAATGGCAAAAATGTACGGACTCAATTCACCGCTTTTGGTAACAAAGGCTTAGGTGTCTTGACTCGTATTGGCGCTGATGTCGTTTCTCAGGAAATCGGCTTGGGTGACAAGCCTGAGCTCGATCGTTTGATTGGCGCCATTAAGGTGCAGTTGGATGATTTTCTAGCGGGCCGTATTGATGCGGTTTATATCGCAACCAATCGGTTCGTCAATACAATGAAGCAAGAGCCAACGTTTACGCGCCTTTTGCCTCTGCCAGGAAAATTGGTTGATCCTTACCATGCCTCATCAGCATCCGGACAAGACGGCGAAGCCGTTACGGCCGAACATGGTTGGGATTATTTGTATGAGCCTGATGCTCAGACCGTGATTGACGAGTTGTTGCAGCGTTATGTCGAAGGTCTTGTGTATCAGTGCGTAGCAGAAAGTATGGCGTCAGAGCAGTCTGCCCGTATGGTTGCCATGAAGGCAGCATCGGACAACGCTAAGAAAGTCATCGGCGACTTGCAACTCGTCTATAACAAGACGCGTCAAGCTGCCATTACTAAAGAAATTTCGGAAATCGTGGGGGGCGCCGCGGCTGTCTAATGTTTAGACTGCCTAACGGTATCCCATCAGACTTTATCAAGTAAGGATCAGACATGAGCAACGGAACCATCGTTCAGTGCATCGGCGCCGTGGTGGATATTCAGTTTCCCCGCGATAACATGCCTCATATTTATGAGGCCCTCCGCCTAGCGGACGACACTTCAAAATTCGCTGAAAAAGGCTTGACCTTTGAAGTGCAGCAGCAGCTCGGTGACGGCGTTGTTCGCACCATTGCACTGGGTTCAAGCGACGGCTTGCGCCGTGGTATGGCTGTGTCCAAAACGGGCGCACCCATTTCTGTGCCGGTCGGTACAGGTACCCTCGGCCGTATTATGGACGTGTTGGGTCGCCCGATTGATGATGCGGGTCCAATCGCCAGTACAGAGTTGCGCGCCATTCACCAACCAGCCCCCAAGTTCGACGAGCTCTCACCTTCGGTTGAGTTGCTTGAGACAGGCATCAAGGTGATTGACTTGGTGTGTCCTTTCGCCAAAGGCGGTAAGGTCGGTCTGTTCGGCGGTGCCGGTGTCGGCAAGACCGTGAACATGATGGAGCTCATTAACAATATCGCCAAGCAGCATAGCGGCTTGTCCGTGTTCGCCGGCGTGGGTGAGCGTACTCGCGAAGGTAACGACTTCTACCACGAGATGGAAGAGTCCAAGGTGTTGGATAAGGTTGCGATGGTGTTCGGTCAGATGAACGAGCCACCAGGTAACCGTCTGCGCGTGGCATTGACTGGCCTGACAATGGCTGAGAAGTTCCGTGACGAAGGCCGTGACATTTTGTTCTTTGTGGACAATATTTACCGTTACACCTTGGCCGGCACGGAAGTGTCTGCTCTGTTAGGTCGTATGCCTTCAGCGGTGGGTTATCAGCCAACTCTTGCCGAAGAAATGGGCGTTCTCCAAGAGCGTATTACTTCGACAAAGACCGGTTCGATTACGTCAATTCAGGCTGTTTACGTGCCTGCCGATGACTTGACTGATCCATCGCCTGCAACAACGTTCCAGCATTTGGACTCAACAGTTGTGTTGTCACGTGACATTGCATCGCTTGGTATCTACCCAGCTGTTGATCCGCTCGACTCGACGAGCCGTCAGCTTGATCCTAACGTTGTGGGCGAAGAGCACTATAACGTTGCGCGTGGCGTTCAACAGACGCTTCAGCGCTATAAGGAATTGCGTGACATTATCGCGATTTTGGGTATGGACGAATTGTCTCCAGAGGACAAGCAGGCTGTTGCCCGTGCGCGTAAGATTCAGCGTTTCTTGTCTCAGCCATTCCACGTTGCCGAAGTGTTTACGGGTTCACCTGGTAAATACGTTCCTTTGTCGGAAACACTCCGTGGCTTTAAGATGATTGTTGATGGCGAGTGCGATGCACTGCCAGAGCAAGCGTTTTACATGGTTGGCGGCATCGACGAAGCCTTCGAAAAAGCCAAGAAACTCCAATAAGGATCCGTCATGGCTACCGTCAAAGTTGACGTCGTCAGTGCAGAAAAGTCTCTGTATTCTGGTGTCGCAAAATTTGTAGTTCTGCCTGGTGAGTCGGGTGAGTTGGGTATTTTGCCCGGCCACACGCCTCTGATTTCACGCATCCGTCCTGGATTAGTGCGCATCGTTCTCGAAGACGACTCCGAAGAGTCAATCTTTGTGGCGGGTGGACTGCTTGAAATTCAGCCTGGTCATGTGACTGTGTTGTCTGACACGGCTATTCGAGGCGGTGACTTGGATGCTGAAAAGGCTGAAGCTGCGCGTTTGGCGGCACAAGAAGCCCTCGCAAATGCCAAGGACAAAGCCAGTATGGATGTGGTGCAGGCCGAGCTTGATATGTTGGCAGCCCAAGCTAACGCGGCCCGTCGCATTCGCGAGATCACAAACAAGCAGTAATCATTCAGCTGCTTTGCAGTACGGCAGATAAAAAAACACGCCTGATGAGTTGCGTGTTTTTTTATCTGCGTGCATCGCATGCGTGCTTATACGACTGCGTTGATTCCGTATATTCGACTTCACTTCAAGTCTCTAATCTCAACGGATTTGGAGTGACTTTCCATGCGTCAACAAATAGATTGCGCAGTCCTTATTCTCGCAGCACACCAGGCATGGTTACCTAAGGTCTTAAGCGACTTGGAACCTGCACTCAATAGAATCAAAATTCATGCCCTGGAGTGGGAAGCTGGCCATGATCTAGATCTTGAGCTCAGTCTTGATCGACCCTCACCTGTTAGCTTGCCCTATGAGACGTTGGCACAGGCGAGCATCGGGCTCAGACGCTATGACGTTGTGCTGTTGCCTGTCTCCATGGAAACGCTCGCTTGGACTCGTCAAGCGCTAGCAGCGATCCCACGAGGCCCTTTTATACCATTGGTCGGCGTGCTTAAAGAGATGCGTTCTGCAGCGATTCAAGATTTACTCGAAATGGGCTTGACGGACTTTGTTCGTTTACCAGTATGTACGGATGAATTTCGCGCAAGATTGTTGCATTCGGTCACTTCCGTGCCAAGACCTGGAAGCTTAAGAGAGCCCTCGTTAAATTACGGTCAAAAAATCGCCCTTGCAAGAGGTGTGCTTCCTATCGTGGGAGAGGGCAGCCTTCGCGATTGGTTGAATATGACAAGGCGTAATAATCCTAGTTTAGCGACTCTTTCTGCTGTGCAGATTCAAAAGATACTGGCAGGTCAATTGCCACTTGGACCTGAAAGTGAAAAAGATAGAAAGGAAAGGCTGAAGTTGGAGAGAGTAGAGAGGATAAAGAATATAGAAAAGCACGATGAAAATGAAATAGATGCATCCTCTGCCACTATAGAGGAGGCTTCAGAGCAAATAGGCAAAGCCTATGACAAACCACGACACCTTAAAGTCGTCAAAACAAAACTCATCGAAGAGTTCGAGCGCGCATACTTGACCGAGGCAATGAATAGAAACAGAGGAAATATCGCGAATGCTGCGCGTTACTCAGGAAAACATCGCCGAGCTTTTTGGGCATTGTTGAGGAAGTATGACATCGAGGCCGAAGATTTTCGAAGCTAACACACTCCAAGCCTCTCCGCGTCATGGTTCATGAAGGGTAAAATAATGAGAATGTCATTGCGTCGCGTCTCCTTATGGGGTCCGTACTGCCCGATTAAAGGATTTTTGTGTCAGTTGCTCCCTTAAAAAACGACCTTTTGCTCCGCGCACTTATGCGCCAGCCTGTGCCTTACACCCCCACATGGTTGATGCGGCAGGCTGGCCGATATTTGCCTGAATATAACGCGACACGCGCACGTGCAGGGTCCTTTATGGGGCTTGCGCAAAATCCTGATTACGCAGCTGAGGTGACGTTGCAGCCGCTAGAGCGCTTTGCCTTGGATGCGGCGATTTTGTTTTCGGATATTTTGACT
>JBIKOQ010000198.1:0-4298 GCA_044357955.1 Burkholderiaceae bacterium
TGACGACTGCGCGACCTCGGATGCCTGCCTGCATGACTTTAGCGCAATGGTCGAGTAGGTCTTCGAACTGAATCGGATAGGCGATTTGATGCAGATGTTTAGGGTGGAGATCACCACCTTTTGCCATCCGCGCCCATATTGCTCCGCGCTCCGGGACAGGATGATTGCCGTTAATGCCAACCAGTGATACCGATCTCAGGATGAAGGGATAAATAGAAGTCGTTAAAGTTTCGCTGGCTGCATTTCCAAAAGCACAGATTACTGCGTGTTTTTTTGCAGAGCGTAAAACGGCATCGAGAGGTGCGCCGCCAACAGCATCAATCGCGCCTGCCCAACGCTGTTCCTCTAGGGGTTTATCACCGCCTGCGATTTCATCGCGTCCAATTACACGATTCGCGCCGATGGATTTTAAATAGTCCTCTTCAGATTTTTTGCCCGTACTGGCGACGACCTCATAACCTAAACCCGCCAGCATATCGATCGCAAAGGAAGAGCTTCCGCCCGTGCCACCCGTGACGATAATCGGTCCATCGGTCGTTTTGACGCGTCGTTCTATTTCGACGACAGCGACAGCAGAGGTATAAGCGGCGAGACCCATTGCCACGGCCTCAAAGGCATCCATTCCGGCAGGAATGCGTCCGATCCACTTAGCGGGTACGCGAACAAATTCACTATAGGCACCATCGCGTTTCATACCAAAGTCGCGGCCGCCTTGAACGGTGACTTGGTCGCCTGTCTTGAAGTCAGTGTGACTGGATTCGACAACAGTACCCGCCATTTCGATACCTGGAATGCAAGGAAACCTTCCGATGACGTTGCCAACACCCATCACGCCGCGCGCATCTTTATAGTTGACCGCGGCAAATTGTGTCTTGATGACGACTTCTCCTGGATCAAGATCATCAAGCGTTTGCTCTACCCATCGACTGATACGCTTGCCATCCTCTAGGTATTGTCTGATCGCTTTGAACGTCATGCTATTTGCCCCACTTTGTTTTATGTTTGTTTTTGCACGATGACGCCTTGCGCGATCAAGGCATCTATTTGAGCTTGCTCCAAGCCGTACTCCGCGAGAACTTCGCAAGTGTGTTCGCCAAGCGCTGGCGGTCCATAGCGCACGCGCGATTGGGCGTTTCTATCGCCCACGGCGAGTCCTGGCATTTTAACGCTTCCTGCGATGGCATTAGAAGTGTCAACGATCAACCCGTTGTGTTTGAGTTGTGGTGACTCCATCACCATATCGTAATCAGCGATTGGACCGCATATGATGTCCTCCGCTTCCATCAGTGTCTGCCACTCTGCGGACGTCTTAGACGCGAGCAAGACGGTTAACTCTTTCATGAGTTTTTTCCGATTCGTCACACGCAAGGCAATGGTGGCAAAGTCTGGGTGAGACGCTAACTCTGGCTTGTTGAGTAGTTTGCAAAGAGCAGGCCAGCGATCGTCATGATAGGCTGCGATCATGAGCCAGCCATCTTTCGTGGGATAGGCTTCATTCGGAGCAGAGTAGGGCGCAGCGGTGCCAATTCGGATGGGTTTTTCACCGCTAGACAAATACGATGCGATGGCGGATTGTTGAAACATAATCGCACTGTTGTAGAGCGACATATCTAGATGCTGTCCCTGACCCGTCGCTTCGACAACACGTAGGGCCGCCATCACTGTACTCGTTGTTAAAAATCCTGTCACCATATCGACTGCCGGCACGAGGACTTTCATCGGCGGTGAGTCTGCATCACCGATGTTGCTCATCAAACCAGACACGGCCTGCACGATCCCGTCTACGCCTGGTTTATCCCGCCAGGGTCCAGTCTGACCATAGGCAGAGACAGAAGCGAAAATAATTTTTGGATTGACCGCGCGCATAGCCTCATAACCAATGCCGAGACGCGCCATGACGCCCGGTCTAAAGCTTTCAAGCACAACATCTGTGGCTTGAGCTAATTGCAAAATTAAAGCCGCACCCCCAGTCTTTTTTAAATCAATAATCAGTGAGCGTTTATTACGATTAAATGACATCGAAACCACGGACTCGCCGTTTTGCCAAGGCGGACCGAGTTTGCGACCGATGTCTCCGCTGGGCGCTTCGACCTTGATGACCTCGGCGCCCATATCACCCATTTGCATACCGGCCAAGGGGCCAGCACCGATCTGTGTAAAGTCGAGGACGCGCACGCCCTCTAATGCCTTGTTAATCGTGGGCATTTGATCAGACATAGTGTTCTCTAATTAGTCGAGTTTGAGGCCGATATTGTTAATGGCTTTTTGCCAGTACGTAAGATCTTGCTTAATGAGTGCGGTCATTTGCGCAGGATCCAGATAGCTTTCAACAAAGCCTTGACGCTCTAATTGAGCTTTAGTTTGTGGGTCCTTCAACGCATCACGAATAGAAGCTGAAATTTTGGCGACGATTTCTTTGGGTGTGTTGGCAGGCGCGAGGACGGAGTACCAGAGTGGAACGTTATAACCTTTGAGTCCGCCCTCTTCGATGGTTGGAACATCCGGCATGGTAGGTGAGCGCTGCGGGGTTGAGACCGCAATTGCACGCACCTTACCTGATTTAACATGTTGTTCTAGTGAGGCCATGGTGCCAATCGTCGCTTGGACCTGACCACCAATCAAATCAACGATGGAGGGCGAAGTGCCTTTGTAAGGGACGTGGGTGACTTTGACGCCAGCATCGAAATTAAATACTTCGAAAGCGATGTGTTGAGGTGTACCGAGGCCAGGAGTGCTGAAGTTCATTGACCCTGGCTTTGCTTTGGCTAGCGCAATGAATTCTTTGAGATTCTTTGCAGGCACTTCTGGATTGATCGCCAAGAGCATGGGGACTGATGCGATTTGCGCGATAGGGGAGAAATCCTTGGCAATATCAAAAGGTAACTTTGAGTAAATCCATGGGTTCATCGTGACCTGGTTGGACGCGATCACAATGGTGTATCCATCCGGTGGAGATTTCGCAACAAAGTCAGCACCGATATTGCCGCCTGCACCGGCTCGATTATCAATCACGACTTGCTGACCAAGAAGCTCAGACATTTTTGGTGCAAGCGCGCGGGCCAGGATGTCGTTTCCGCCACCGGGTGGAAAGGGGACCACAAAGCGAATGGGTTTATTGGGGAAGGTTTGTGTTGTAGACTGCGCGCCAACTAAGGGTGCAGCCATCAAAGACGCGATAGCCACTGCAAGCGATATTATTTTTTTCATGATTGTCTCCGTAATGAGGGTATTCGGTATTCGAATAATCTTTCATATTACACATTAGGGAGATGTTTATTGGTCCAAAAGGTGGAAGTGTATTGACTGAGCGTTTGGTGCTGAGTCAATGCCCTTTTATCTAGAAACCATGAAACAAGAAATCAAGAGCCGAGATGATCTCTACCTGCTTATTTGCGATGGATTGCACGGGTGTTTTCAACAGGCGCGTTGGAATGGCCCCCATCTTTGGTGTTTCTAACAAGTAGTCTTCACGCCCGATTCTGATGATAGGCGTGAGTCGATTGGAAATTTTGACGTCGGGAAAGTCTTTGAGGCGTCGCAAGGGGATCACCACTCGGCTGTCGAGCCCGTCTAGTAAATCGCTTTGAACATCAAGCAGGTAAGGGGTGGATGCGGATTGGTTGCCGGGGTTGGCATACACGTCAAAACGCGCCATTAGAAGCTTCTCCACTCATCTAATGGCAAGCCTTCATTTTCAATCGTTGCGTTGTAGGCGGTGATGAAGTCTGCATGATCTTGACGCCACCGTCGCGCTTGTTCTTGGCGAACGACCTCTCTGAGGTACGCATCACACAGTTTTGAAATATTGATTTTCATATCCCGTGCCGCATCAAGGACGTCAGTGCTGAGCGTCAGATTGGTTGCGCGTTTGCCTGGGACGGCGGATCGCGGGCGTTTCTCGGACTGAACTGCAGGCATTTTGATCTCCGTGCACATAAATTTATGCGCATTAATTATGCATTATTTTAACCCACATGTTTAGAAGGTGGATATTTGAATTCTCCCTACATATATTTGGGATTGGTGCTAACTTGTGAACTCAGCCAACCCTAACAGCAACGGTGGCCATGATGAAAGCGCTCCTCACTATCTTTTTTCTTTTCCTGAATATCACGCTAGTGGCGGGAGCAAACCCAATGATGGACGACTTTTCCGGCAAACCTGAAGCGCGCTGGGAGTTTTTGACTGATCAGGTCATGGGAGGGGTGTCGACGGGCCAGATGCGCTTTGAAACGATGGATGGTCGTCCTGTCGCTCACTTGTCAGGTACTGTGAGTACGGCGAATCGCGGGGGCTTT
>JBIKOQ010000012.1:0-13700 GCA_044357955.1 Burkholderiaceae bacterium
GCTCAAGCAAGCGTGCGGCCCGGTTGTAACCAATCCGTAAATGACGCTGAACCAAAGAAATTGACGCGCGTCGGTGCTTGAGCACGACCTCGACGGCTTGGTCGTACATCGGATCGGCTTCGGCATTAGCCATCCCTGTCACACTGCTCACGCCATCGCCGGTTTCGCCTTCGGAGCTCCCCTCGAGCAGGCCATCGATATAGTCTGGCTCTCCCTGCGATTTGAGAGATTCCACAACGCGATGAACCTCTTCATCCGACACAAAAGCGCCATGCACACGTACGGGCAATCCGGTCCCAGGCGGCATATAGAGCATGTCACCCTGGCCCAACAAAGCCTCGGCACCCATCTGATCAAGAATGGTACGAGAGTCGATCTTGGATGAAACCTGAAAAGCAATACGCGTTGGAATATTGGCCTTGATGAGACCCGTGATGACATCCACGCTCGGGCGCTGCGTCGCGAGAATTAAATGAATCCCCGCGGCACGCGCTTTTTGGGCCAAGCGTGCAATCAGCTCTTCGATTTTCTTGCCCACCACCATCATCAAATCGGCCAACTCGTCGATCACAACCACAATCGTTGGCAACTCTTTGAGAGGCTCTGGCGCATCGGGTGTCAACGAGAAAGGATTCGGAATGGGCTCCTCGCGCTTGATCGCATCGCGAATCTTGTTGTTGTAACCCGTCAAATTGCGCACGCCCAGTTTACTCATCAAGCGGTAGCGTTTTTCCATCTCGCCCACACACCAATTCAGAGCATTGGCAGCCTGACGCATATCCGTCACCACAGGTGCTAAAAGATGGGGAATCCCTTCGTACACGCTCATTTCGAGCATTTTGGGATCGATCAATATCAGGCGTGTTTGAGAAGCATCTGCTTTGTACAAAAGCGACAAAATCATCGCATTAATACCCACAGACTTGCCCGAACCCGTCGTACCCGCCACCAACAAGTGGGGCATTTTGGCGAGGTCAGCGACCACAGGGTTTCCGGCGATGTCCTTACCTAATGCCATGGTGACGACAGATGCGCTCGAGTGATAAACCTGAGAACCGAGAATCTCAGAGAGCTTGACCATTTGGCGACGCGGATTAGGCAATTCGAAACCCATCAGATTTTTGCCAGGGATCGTTTCCACAACACGTATGCTGACCAAACTCAACGCACGCGCCAAATCCTTTGCCAGATTGACGATCTGACTACCCTTGACACCCGTCGCTGGCTCAATTTCATAACGCGTGATCACGGGCCCCGCCTGCGCAGCAACAACCTGCACCTCGACACCAAAATCAGCCAGTTTTTTCTCGATCAGACGCGAGGTGTATTCGATCGTTTCATCAGAAACCGTCTCGAAGGCCTCGCCTGGTTGATCCAATAAACTGAGCGCGGGCAAATCTCCCGCCACTGATGGCTCGATAAAAAGAGACTGCTGTTTTTCTTTTTGTACGCGCTCGGATTTCTCTACGGCAACAATCGCAGGTTCAATGCGCACAGGCTGCTCATGGACAATTTTTTCATGTTTGGCTTCAACTTGCTCATGCCTGACAGCCTGGGCAACCTGACCGGCGCGACGGTCTTGTCTAGCAGTACGTCCGTCTTTGATCTTGAACCACACCCACTCAATCCCGCTCCCCACCTTTTCAGCAATGGTCAGCCAGGAAAACCCGAAAAATAAACTGCTACCAAAAACAATCAACGCCAACAGGATCAGCGTGCTACCCGAAAAACCGACTGCGGATGACAAGAACCCTGACCAAGCGTGACCAATCACACCGCCAGCGCCGCTGGTAACATCGGTGCGCCCGGGCAACTGCATACCCCAGGAACTCAAGCGATAGGCTTCGAGACCGACTGAACCCAACAGCACCATAAAAAAACCAATGCCCTGCTCCCAGCGGACTCGCGAAAGGGTTTCTGGCTCTCCACGTGTTCGGATCTGGTTAGCGAGACGCAAATAACCCGCACGGACCCGATGTAGCAATAAAACAACGAGCCACCAGGCAGAAAAGCCGAATAGATACAAAAGGATATCGGAAATGTAGGCACCAATCAGGCCGCCCCGATTGTGGAGCATCTCGACATCACGACCAAAAGAATGGGACCAACCGGGATCTTGACCGTCCCACGTCGCCAAAACGAGCGTCAGCCAAGCAGCGAGCGCGGCAAAGATGATCCAACGCGCCTCTCGAAGGATAGAGAGGATCCGTGTTTGCATGACCGAGGGCCCATTTCGGGTATTTCGGGTCGTTCGCGAAGTCCGCGTCGTGGCTGGGGAAAGTCTAGGCATAGTCGCCATTATAATTTGCTGGTCAATCTAGAGGGAAAATCTGATGTCAACGCCAAAACATGCCAAAGTTCTCATTCTCGGCTCCGGTCCTGCAGGCTACACCGCCGCAGTCTACGCTGCCCGTGCCAACCTCAATCCCGTCATGATCACAGGACTTGCCCAAGGCGGTCAACTCATGACGACCACAGATGTCGATAACTGGCCGGCGGATGCCAACGGAGTCCAGGGACCCGAACTGATGCAACGTTTTGCTGCGCATGCCGAGCGCTTCAATACTGAAATGGTGTTTGATCATATCGCCAGTGTAGATTTCTCATCCAGACCGTATCGCCTCACGGGCGATGGTGGCACCCAGTACACCTGCGACGCCCTGATCATCGCGACGGGCGCTTCAGCAAAATATCTTGGCCTGCCTTCCGAGCAAGCCTTCATGGGGCGCGGCGTTTCCGGCTGTGCAACATGCGATGGTTTTTTCTATAAAAATCAAGATGTTATCGTTGTGGGTGGCGGCAATACCGCTGTCGAAGAAGCCTTGTATTTGTCTAACATTTGTCGTTCGGTGACCGTCGTACACCGCCGCGACAAATTCCGCGCCGAACCCATCATGATCGACAAAATGATGGACAAAGTTGCCAACGGCAATATGAAGCTTGCGACCTTCAGAGAGCTCGACGAAGTGCTGGGTGACGACTCTGGCGTCACTGGCGCACGTCTACGTTCGACAGACTCAGGGAAAACCGAAGACATCGCCGTCACGGGGGTCTTTATTGCGATTGGACACCAACCCAACACCTCGATTTTTGAGGGCAAACTCGACATGGCAAATGGTTATATCGTGACACGCAGCGGCCTAGCGGGTCTCGCGACGATGACTTCGGTGCCAGGTGTCTTTGCCGCAGGAGATGTCCAAGATCACATCTATCGCCAAGCCATTACAAGCGCCGGCACGGGCTGCATGGCCGCTCTCGACGCACAACGCTGGTTGGAGAATGCGGAACAGTAAAGCGGGGCTCGCTGACCTCAAGCGCCTACATCAAACGGCTCTTGAGAAACAGCGTGCCCAAGTCGCGCATGAGCAAGCCAAACTGCAAAAACAACTGCGGTCTGGCTCAACTCGTCCGGTTTCAGCCACTTCGGTAGAAGAAATCAAGTTATTTGCGCGCGCTACACAGAGCGTAACGCCTCTAAAAGCTGCCGCGCGCGCAAAGCATCGCCCGAGTGATGCACAGCCGGCCGAGCTGATGAATCAACGTAGACAGCGGGCGATCGGAGAATCAGGACCTGCGCCTGCGGCTCTGTCGGACGGATTCTCACCCTTTACTGATCAAGACGCGGTGCTTTCCTGGCTTGCCCCCGGCATGGGGCCCGAGGTCCTGAGGCAATTGCGGCGTGCCTTTTGGCCTGTGGGCGCACATCTTGATCTACATGGTCTGAACAGTGACGAAGCCAGACTGGCCCTCACCCAATTCATTGAGGCAAGCCAGACACATGGCACACGCTGCGTGCGTATCGTGCACGGCATCGGCTATGGCTCCGCAGACGGACAGTCCGTTTTAAAAGCCCGCGTAGCCCAATGGTTGACTCAGCTTCAGGCGATCAGTGCGTTTGCCTCGGCACCCCCTGCGCACGGCGGACGGGGTGCGCTTCTTGTACTCATTCGCCTGAAAGCCTGATCAGACCTCATCAGGTTCACGCAGATACTCCACCAATTGATAGGTGAGTGCATCGGGTCTGGGTGTCAGCAAAGACACCACGATCATCACCACAAACGCCACGGGTGCCCCAAACACGCCTGCTGCGATAGGCTGGATCCCCCACCACAACTCGATAGGCGTGCTAAGCGGCACGCTCAATACCAACTCACGTAACCAAGGCTGCGTCTGCACCATGTAAAAAATCGTGGTGAATAAACCCGCCAACATACCGGAAGTCGCCCCCCATTGGTTAGCGCGCTTCCAGAAAATGCCCATCACCAGCACAGGGAAAAAAGTCGAAGCGGCAAAAGAAAACGCCGCTCCAACCAAAAATAAAATATCCGCGGGCGTTCGCGTCGCGGCCCAGGCTGCGGTGAAAGCAACGACCAATAACAACACCTTGGATAAGATGACCTGACGCCCTCCCCCCATACGCGAGGAAACACCGCGCAACAGCGTGTCGTGCGACAAGGCATTGGAAAGCGTCAATAACAAACCATCCGCTGTCGAAAGCGCGGCCGCTAATGCACCCGCCGCAACCAGTCCCGATACAACATACGGCAACCCTCCAATTTCGGGAGCAGCCAACACAATAATGTCGCTACCAATCTGAACCTCAGATAACTGCACAATGCCATCTTGGTTGAGATCGAGGATACTGATAAGAGAGCGATCCACTGCAGACCACGCACTGACCCAAGAAGGAAGGTCTACGAAAGGCATCCCAACGAGATTGTTGTAAATCTCAAACTTCACCAAAATGGCCAGCGCGGGAGCCGTTAAGTACAACAGCAAAATGAATAACAAGGACCAGAACACAGACTGTCTTGCATGTCCTACGGACGGCGTTGTCAAAGATCGCATCAAAATGTGTGGCAGTCCTGCCGTGCCCAGCATGAGGCATAGAACAGTCGCCAGAAAATTATTTCGAACGTTCTGAGGCGACTCATCAGATTTGCTGACAAAGGGCTCAGCATGCGGCATGGGAGGTGCCGCACGCGCTGCGAAATCATCTCGCGCTTTAGACCAGGCTGTTCTTGCCGCCTCCACAGACTTTGGATAGGCTGCGAACGCTCTCTCGAGAGAGCGTATTTCGACCATCGGCGCATCGATGGCGCGCGCACGGAGTAATTTCACACTCAGTTGTTGTTTTTCAGTTTCCCAAGACTCGGGGAGCTTGGAAATTCTGGACTGCATGAGATCTGCGCGGCTTTGCCAAATGTTACGCACTTCCATTTCCGCATCATCCCGGCTCAACAGACGTTCATGTTCAATCACCTGTGTGAGAACCGAGCTCGCCGCAAGTTGAGGAACCGGATCGCCTGTTTGCTTGACCGCCAGCCAAACCACCGGTACGAGGTAGGCGATCACAAGGATGATGTACTGCCCCACTTGCGTCCACGTGACAGCGCGCATGCCCCCCAGAAATGAGCACACCAGTACACCGCCCAAACCAATAAAAATTCCAAGTTCAAACGAAATCCCGGTCATCCGGGTCGTGATAATGCCGACGCCGTAAATTTGGGCAACAAGGTAAGTAAACGAGCACAAGACCGCACACATCACCCCGACTAGTCGAGGCGAATTGCCATGAAAGCGTGCGCCTAAGAACTCAGGTATGGTGTAACCACCAAATTTACGTAAATAAGGCGCTAAAAAAAGCGCGACTAAAACATACCCGCCTGTCCAGCCCAAAATATAGGCCAGGCCGTTGTAGCCAGACAAGTAAAGCGTGCCTGCGAGACCGATAAATGAAGCGACCGACATCCAGTCCGCGGCTGTCGCCATCCCGTTGAAGACCGCAGGAACGCGACGCCCTGCGACGTAATATTCAACAGGATCGGAGGTGCGGCACATAATGCCGATCCCGGCATAGAGAGCCACCGTCGATAACAAAAAGGCATAACCAATCCATTGCCGCTCCAGACCCGCAATCTCGAGCAACGCCAACAACAACACCAATGCGATAAAGCCAACCGTATACGCGGCATAGCCTCTAAAGAGTTGTGCGCCAAAGCTGCGTTGCTTAGAGTTTGTCACGGCAAGACTCGCTCTCACGTTCAAGTCTGCGCCGCTGGTCTTGTTGCTCCATGCGCCAGGCATACACACCCACGATCAATAAAAAGGCAGTCGGTGCACCAAAGGCAGCCACCCAAAAAGGAAAAGGCCAACCAAAGATCTTTAGCGCATTCAGAGACTCGGCGTAATAAGCAGGGACAAAGGTGACAATTGCCCAGATCGCAAGCAAAATGCAGATCAGACATAAATTATTGCGCCAATATCGCGGTGTTTTATCTCTGTCGGGCATCGCATTCATAGGTTTAAAAAGCAAGTGAACTGATCGCGTAGCCGGATGCGACAACGGCCGACACCTTAAGTGCCAGCCGTTGTGCGTCTTTCTTTTTTATAATGCCATTAGTACTGGCTTGCCCTTTTTGAGCTTTGTCCCCTCACCTGCATGAATTCGATTCTGCACCACGGACTAGCCTGACGCATCAGGGAATGCCCTAGTTCGTGGCTAAAAGTCACAATTTCTTTTATCACCAGAGGTTTTAAGCACCCTTTATGTTCAATCCCTCACGAGATCAGGTCCGCCAGTTTTTTATCGATACTTGGGTCAAACACAAAGCAAAACAGGTCCTGACCCCCCTAGAAGACATTGCCTTGAGTTGGATTGAACAGCACCCCGAATACCACGACGTGCTTGTGCAACCCGAGTCGATGACGCGTGAATTCAACGTCGAAGAAGGTAAAACCAATCCTTTTTTGCATCTCTCCATGCACTTGGCGATCGCCGAACAACTGTCGATTGACCACCCGAGGGGCATTCGACAAGCCTTTGATCGGCTGGCTTCACGCACCGATCCGCATCATGCAGCGCATGAAATTATGGAGTGTTTGGGTCAAGTTGTCTGGGAGTCTCAGCGCTTAGGAACCGCCTTGGACAGCGATGCCTACATCGAGCTCATCAGACAAAGAGTCAGTAAAGACTGACCCTTTTGTCAGGAACGCCTAGGAGCTTATTAGCGAACGGCCAAAGGACCGGGCTGGGCGGCCAGCCACGCTGAGACATTTTTAATGTCCTGTGGGGACAACTGTTTAGCGAACGCGCCCATGATGGCGTTTTTGCGAACGTTAGCCGAGGCAGGCGCACCAGAGGCGCCACGCTGGTAGGCTTTTAAGGCATGCACCAGAAAATCAGCGTATTGGCCCGCCAAAATTGGGTAGGAAGGATCAACGGACTTGACGGCATCCGCGCCATGGCAGGAAGCGCAATTAAGTTTGTCCCAGACAGCTTTACCAGCGGCTAAATCCGCAGCGTGGCTCAAGCTGGCAGAACCCAGAAGAACAGCCCCGGCAAGGGCGATCGAAAAGTGTTTCATAAGATCCCCCAGTTATTTAAGGTTTGCGTAATAGGCAGCCAGATCAGCAATGTCTTGATCCGAAAGGCTCTTGGAAATCGCATCCATCGTTGGATGGGTACGCTCTCCAGAGGCATAGGCCCGCAAAGCTACTTGAATGTATTTGTCACTCTGACCGGCGATCTTAGGCACTCTATAGACCTCAGGGAAGCTGGCGCGATAGCCAGGGATCCCGTGGCAACCGATACACATTGACACCTTGGCTTTGGCGGCTTCGATGTTGCCTTTTGGTGGATCTGCGGCAAGCGCAGGCATGCCCATGGCACAGGAAGCGGCGAGCGCCAATGTCGCGATCGAGGAACGCGTTGTCGTCACACCAACAAACAGAGACTGCAAATTGTTCGGAAACTTCATAATCGACTCTTGGTCTGGCAGGGAAAAGTCCCGGGATCAACTCCCGGCCGCAAAACGTTAGGATTGTACGATAATTGAGAAAATTAGACTTCAAATCCACATCCACAGACCCTGACCACTTTCATTTTGGCAAATAATGACCTCGCAGAACCCTTCTACAGCACAAACCTCACGCTTTGACGGCACCGAGCGCTATGTCGCCACGGATGATCTGAAATTAGCCGTCAACGCCGCCCTCACGCTCCAGCGACCCTTGCTCATCAAGGGCGAGCCTGGCACCGGCAAAACCATGTTGGCCGAAGAGGTCGCCAAGGCCCTAGGGCGTCCTTTACTTCAGTGGCACATCAAATCCACGACCAAAGCGCACCAAGGTCTGTACGAATACGACGCAGTCTCACGCCTACGTGACTCTCAGCTTGGCGATGAAAAAGTCAAAGATATCCGCAACTACATTATGCAGGGCGTACTTTGGCAGGCTTTTGAGTCTCCCGAACCTGTTGTGCTACTGATTGATGAAATCGACAAGGCAGACATTGAGTTTCCAAATGACTTGCTGCGCGAACTCGATCAAATGGAATTTCATGTTTATGAAACGCGCGCGACGGTCAAGGCACGCCATCGTCCGCTCGTGATCATCACCTCGAACAATGAAAAAGATTTGCCGGATGCTTTTTTGCGACGCTGCTTCTTTCATTACATTCGTTTTCCAGATCGCGACACCCTACGCAGCATCGTCGACGTCCATTTCGCCAATCTACATGCAGATGTTTTACGTGCCGCCCTCGACACGTTCTTTGCCCTGCGTGAAGCGCCTGGTTTAAAAAAGAAACCGTCCACTTCTGAGTTTCTTGACTGGTTGCGTCTATTGATTGCCGAAGACGCAACCGCTGAGCAAATTGACGCGCATGCGGCCACCTCGATCCCGATGATGGCCGGCGCTCTGTTGAAAAACGAACAAGACCTACAACTATTGGAGCGACTCGCTGCGGTGACTCGCAGCACGCGTCGTCCCTCAGGATCCTAAATGTCGCTGAACCAAGGTTTTACTCAATTACCACAGCCCTGCAAACTAGCAGGCCACGGCGTACGGCTTGAGCCCCTATCCCTGGATCACACGGAGGCACTCACCCGCGCCGCCCGTGATGGTGAGCTATGGAATCTTCGTGTCACCTCGGTGCCGGAGCCAGACCAAACCGCTCACTACATTCAAACTGCACTCGATGGCTATGCCGCCGGCCATATGCTGCCCTTTGTCGTGATTCACGAAGGCACACAAGCAATCATTGGTACAACGCGCTATCACGACATCATTACGGCAGTCGCACGCTTGGAAATTGGTTACACCTGGTATGCCAAAAGTCACCAACGCAGTCATGTCAACACCGCCTGCAAGTTGCTCTTGCTTGAGCATGCTTTTGAGGTGCTTGGTGCCGCTGTTGTAGGCTGGCGAACCGATAACTTTAACCTTGCCTCCCAGCGTGCGATTGAGCGGCTTGGCGCCAAACGCGACGGAGTGATCCGACATCATGCCTTGCGTCGCGATGGCACCATTAGAGACACTGTGATGTATAGCGTGATCGCGGGCGAGTGGCCCGAAGTGCGCGCACACCTGAACTATCAACTCAATCGCCATGCTTGTTGACTTCTTTTATCATCTGCGCTCGCAAAAGCTCCTCGTCTCGGTCAAGGAGTATCTGACACTGCTCCAAGCACTGTCGAGTCCGATCATGCCGCCGACGCTCGAGGATTTTTACTACCTCGCACGCACGACGCTCATCAAGGACGAAACGCTGTTTGACCGTTTTGATCGCGCTTTTGCCAGCTACTACCGCAGCCTTGAGCAAAAGCTGCCTGCTGGCAAAAAAATCCCCTTAGACTGGTTGGTTGCCGAACTTGAAAAACGCCTCACGCCCGAACAAAAAGCCGAGCTTGAGAAACACGGCTGGGACAAGCTCATGGAGATGTTCAAGGAGCGTCTTGAGGAGCAAAAGGGGCGCCATCAAGGCGGTAACAAATGGATTGGCACCGGAGGCACCTCGCCTTTTGGCAATAGCGGCTCGCACCCCGAGGGTATCCGCGTCGGAGGCACAGGCGGCAGTCGCTCTGCCGTCAAGGTCTGGGATGAGCGCAACTTCAAAGACTACGACGATTCCATCGAACTCGGTACGCGTAATTTCAAGGTTGCTCTGAGGCGCCTGAGACGCTTTGCCCGTGAAGGCTCCGATTTCGAACTCGATCTGGGCGACACCATTACAAGCACTGCTCGTAACGCGGGCTTTCTCGATATCAAAATGGTCCCCGAGCGACACAACAATGTCAAAGTCCTGATGTTGCTCGATGTGGGTGGCAGCATGGATGACCACATCTCACGAGTCGAGGAGTTGTTTTCCGCCGCGAGCAGCGAATTTAGAAACCTTGAGGTGTACTATTTTCATAACTGTCCCTACGAGCATCTGTGGAAGTCGAATCGACGCCGACAGATGGAACGTTTTGAAACCTGGGATGTACTGCGTAAATTCAACGCCGACTGGCGACTGATTTTTGTCGGCGACGCGACCATGAGCCCTTATGAAATTTTGCAACCCGGCGGCTCTGTTGAACATTACAATAAAGAACCCGGCGCAGAATGGCTGCAGCGCATGGTTAATGCCTGGCCCAAAGCAGTCTGGCTCAATCCCGAGCCACAAGCTTCCTGGCAATACCGTCAGTCCATTTCGATCATCCGCAATATTGTCCAAGACAAAATGTTCCCAGTGACCGTCGCCGGTATCGAGCAAGCGATGCGCCTACTGTCCAAGTAATCTGTCAAAAGTGAACCATTTCAGGCACCCGCGCTCCAAACGGTTCATTGTTTCTTTCAGGACTCTCGCATGTCACTGTTCACTGATGCCCTGAAGCGCGCCTTTATCGGTGCCGCCTTCGCCTTTATTGGAAGTCAATCAATGGCCACTGCCATTCCCGCAGGGATCACCAAGGTCACGAGCGTCGAAGGAATTACCGAATACCGACTTGATGCGAATGGTTTGCGTATTTTGCTCGCACCGGACGAATCCAAACCCACCACGACCGTGAACATGACGTATTTGGTGGGTTCGCGCCATGAAAACTATGGCGAAACTGGTATGGCGCACTTGTTAGAGCACATGCTATTCAAAGGCACTCCTACGATGTCCAATGCGCTTGGAGAGTTTTCCAAGCGCGGTCTCCAAGCGAACGGCACGACCACGGTCGACCGCACCAATTATTACGCCAGCTTCGCCGCCAATCCGGACACCTTGGCCTGGTACCTAAACTGGCAGGCCGATGTCATGATCAACGCCACAATCAAGCGCGAAGATCTGGATACAGAAATGACCGTTGTCCGCAATGAAATGGAGAGTGGTGAAAACAACCCCTTCCGTATCTTGTGGCAAAAAATGCTTAGCATCGCCTACGAATGGCACAACTATGGCAAAACAACGATTGGCGCCCGCTCTGACGTTGAAAATGTCGATATCGCTCAGCTGCGCGCCTTTTATAAAACGCATTATCAGCCCGATAACGCCGTGTTGATCGTGACGGGCAAGTTTGAGACCGCCACCGTCCTTGCCGATGTCGTCAAGTCGTTTGGCAACATTCCGAAGCCCACTCGCACGCTGCCGCCCGAATACACCATCGATCCCGTTCAAGACGGTGAGCGCAGCATCATGCTACGACGTGTAGGAGGCGCGCCCCTAGTCGCGGCGATGTACCACATTCCTTCTGCAGCCCACAAAGACTTTGCCGCCATCGATCTGGCCAGCATGATGTTGGCCGACACACCGTCTGGTCGCCTCTACAAAGCCATGGTCCCGACCAAACAAGCCGCAAGTGTCTTTGGTTTCACAATGGATCGCACAGCCCCTGGCACCGTGATGTTTGGTGCAAGCTTGCAGCCCGGCATGGATCAAGCCGCCTCACTCAAAACATTGACGAGTACTCTCGAGTCCGTCGCCCAGCATCCTTTTACCCAAGAAGAACTCGATCGCGTACGCAACCAGTGGCTCAAATCCTGGGATCAGATGTTTAGTGATGCGCAGAAAGTCAGTTCGGGACTTTCCGAGGCGGTCGCTGTCGGTGATTGGCGCTTGTGGTTCCTATCGCGGGATCGCATTCGTGCGGTCACACTCGCACAAGTGCAACAAGCTGCGGATCAATATTTGACGCAATCAAATCGCACCGAAGGTCAGTATATCCCCACAGAAAAACCCGTACGCGCCCCTGCTTTCAGCAAGCCTGACCTCTCCGCCGAACTCAAAGACTACGTCGGCGATGCGCAACTTAAGCAAGCCGAAGCTTTTGATCCGGACCCAACGAATATCGACAAGCGTACGCTGCGCAAAACCGTCAAACTTTCGAATGGCACACTTCGTCTGGCCCTCCTGCCAAAAGAGTCCAGAGGCGATCGCGTACAAACCGTGATTCAGCTGCAGTTTGGCGACACGCAGACCCTGAAGGGACAGCGTATCGCCTCCATCGCGACCCCTGATTTATTGCTCAGCGGCACCGAGCAACTGACACGCCAGCAGATCAAGGACCGGATTGATGCGCTAGGCGGTCAAGTCAGCGTTTCAGGCTCGGGTACGACCGTCAATATCAGTGTATCGACGACTCGCGTCAACATTGATCCGCTGGTACGCTTTGTGCTGGACGTTGTGCGCCAAGCGAGTTTTCCACAAACCGAAATTGATGAGTACCAAGGCAAGGTGCTGACGTCGATCAAAAGCGCCATGACAGAACCGACGTCGATTGCGTCACGGATGCTCTCGCGTCACGACAACCCTTGGCCTAAAGACGATATTCGCTATCAACCAAGCTTCGAAGAATCAATCGCCTCCGTGAGCGAACTCAAGCGTGACATGCTGGTGACTTTCCACAAGAATTTTTATGGTACTGCGCATGTCTCGGCTGCCGCTGTTGGCAGTTTCGACCCTGCCTCAATGGAGAGCACTCTCACCCAAGCGCTTAATCAATGGTCCGCCGGTGCCGCCTATACCCGCCTACCGAATCCCTACCGCGACATCAAGCCTGTTCAAATGCAAGCGCTCACACCGGATAAAGCCAACGCGTTTTATACGGCTGCTATGCCGCTGAAAATGCAGGATACCGATCCGGATTTTGTCGCACTGTCTCTGGCTAACTTCTTACTCGGCACTTCAGAAACATCGAGGTTGTGGATGCGCGTGCGGGAAAAGGAAGGCCTGTCCTATAACGTTCGCACGCGTTTGAATATTTCGGCGTTTGAACCTACGGGTTCATGGGGTGTGTATGCGATCTTTTCTCCTGAAAACCGAGCCAAAGTCGAAGCAGCGATTCGCGAAGAGTTTGAGCGCGTCCTAAAAGAGGGCTTTGGTGAGGCTGAGGTTCAAAACGGTATCAAGGCGCTGCTCAACTATCGCAAGCTCGCCCGCGCTCAGGATAGTGGCCTGACAGGTGCATGGATCAACTATCTCGATACTGGGCGTACTTTTGCCTGGGCGGCTGAGCATGATCAAAAAATGGCTAAGCTCACAGCAGAACAAGTCAATACGGTCGTTCGTAAATATCTCAAGCCTGCAGAGTTCAGCAGTGTGGCAGCCGGAGATTTTGAAAAGAAGAAATAAGCCAAGTCCGGATAAGCCAAGTTCGGATATTTTCGCGCATTAAAAAGCCGGTTCATTCGAACCGGCTTTTTTACTCATCCCGCATGAGCCTCAGGAGAAAAAGTCCTTCACGCGATCTGTCCAGGACTTGCTCTGAGGCGAGTGACGCTCGCCACCCTCACCAAGCGAAGCCTCGAACTGGCGCAAGATTGCTTTCTGCGCATCATTGAGCTTGACGGGCGTCTCCACCACGACATGGCAATACAAGTCCCCAGGATATGCGCCTCGAACACCCTTGATCCCTTTGCCACGCAGTCTGAACGTTTTACCAGATTGTGTG
>JBIKOQ010000199.1:0-4247 GCA_044357955.1 Burkholderiaceae bacterium
AAATTCACCGCTAAACGTGCATCGCCCGGCCACTTGGGATTGGGAGGATTATTTGCATAACCAATCAAATCACGAGAAGGTTGCCACTTCATATTCAGTCTCCGAATGTCGTTGAATCAATGAACGCTAAGTTAGCTTGACAATAAAAGGGGATACCGGCATAAACTCTTCATCACCACTAGTGTTGTCTCGCCACATAAAGATATTAAATGTTGCAGGTTCACCAAAAACTGTCAGTCCATGATGCCAAGTGTTTGGCTTATAAGTAATACCTTGTTGACCATTCGCCAAAAATGCTTCGACTCGGTTTAAATCGGGCTTGCCATCTGGGGCATGCGGTGCCACAACGATCAGCCATGATTTAACATGCGCGGGAAGAAACGACTGCGACGAAAACTCGTGACGCTCCAGCAAAGAAATCTCAATCGGTAAATCACCGTTCGGTTCTTTATACGTCGTTGACAGAGAAGGCAAAGCATGCGAGCGCAAGTTGCCGATAGCATCAGAATAATAAACTCTCCCAGGCTGCTTGGGCATTTCAATGACATCACCAAATGGAGCAAAGTCTTTGGCATTTAAAGGTTTAACGAAAAGTGAATTCATAGCGTCACACTAAAAGGTAATGGAAGTTGTGAGGGCTAGCCCTTGATGCGTTGACTTAACCCCGTCAAACGTTCCATGAGCAACATTAATATCAATACAGAAATAATCAATACGCCTGAAACCGCGGCGACACGAACATCAAGGGTAGACTCCATCATCCCCCAAAGCCTGATGGGCAGCATATCGCTCTTGGGACCTGACAAAAAGAGGGACACGGGTACGTTATCGACCGAAGCCATAAAGGCCATGAACGTCCCCGCAGCGATGCCCGGCATAATCACGGGTAAAGTAATACGGCGAAAAGTATAAAGGCGCGTAGCACCTAGGCTAGCCGAGCATTCAATGAGCGCGGGATCAAGCTGAGTCAAGCTTGCCATGGTTGTCCTCAACACAAAAGGAACAATCATCACGAAATGACCAATCATGATCAAGGTCAAAGAGGGTCTAATCCCAAGCAACGAAAAATACATGAGTGCAGCAAGACCGAACGCTATTCCGGGCAAAATCAATGGAGACATAAAGAACGAATCAGCCACTTTGGACCAGCCCGATCTCGCTGAAGCAATACCAAGAGCGGCGCACGTTCCGATCAATGCAGCTGCACCAGCGGCCCACGCCGCAACTTCAAGTGTATTGAATGCAGCACGATGAATTTGACGAGACTCGCTAGGATCAAAAAGTTTTTCATACCATTGGAATGAAAATCCTTGTGGAGGAAATTTTAAAGACTGACTATCGGTGAATGAAGTGATTAAAACCACGATGACGGGTCCCAACAGCACAAGAATAGCCAAACCAGCAAGACTGCAAATAACAATTTCGTGCGTCACATCTCCGACAGAGTTTCGCCTAGACATTGAGGTACCTCATACTTCTGCGACCAATAAGATTCAAAAGAATGATACAGCTCATCACCGACAACAGTAGCGTGACCGCAGCGACCGATGCTAAAGGCCAGTTATAAACAACGAGAGATTGTTGCCAAACGACTAAAGGTAAATAAACAAGTCGATTTCCACCGATCACAGACTGTGAAATAAAAGCTGTTGTTGAACTCGCAAAGACTAACGTACATCCGGCAATCAAACCCGGCAAACTCAAGGGAATGGTGACCTTAAAAAAAGTCCGCCAACGCGAGGCGCCTAAGGCAGCGGAGGCATCATGCACGCTAGGATCAATCCTCGACATGACGCTGATCAACGGTAACACCATGAGTGGCAACTCAATTTGAGTCAATGAAATAATCAACCCCAACTCCGTTTGCAGCAACCTAAGGGGCGTAGCGGTCAACCCCAAGCTGAGTAGCGTTTGATTAATGACTCCTTCACGGCCGAGAATCACAATCCAGGCAAAGGTTCGCACCACGACCGATAACAGCATCGGCATAATAATGATCAAGATTAAAATTTTCTGAATTTTTGGACTTGCCCGCATATAGACTACAGCAAGGGGGTAACCGATCAATAGCGTTGCCAATACCGTCAACAAACCAAGTTTTAGGGTATTGCCAGTCACGATCCAATAAAATGGATCGCCTATGAAATTTGCCCACGTCTTGAGTCCGACTCGAGTGATTTTGTCATCTTCAAAACCACTCACAATAAACAGAATCGCTAGAGGTGCAACAAAAAAAGCAAGAAACGCAACTGCGAGTGGCAGTGTTAGCTGCCACTCGCGAGGCCTGAAGGAAACCCTAAATATCAAGACACTTCCTTATTGAAACGCGTGATCCACTCTGCACGCAATGGATTGATTTGGGTCCAGTCATGCTGAATCATCTTGCTCATTTCACTCAAATTTTTAATCGGTAACGATCCATCGAGTGCAACTTTTGTATTAACAGGCGCCATGAAATAAGGCGGCTTCATCAGTTGTGTCTGTATGTCAGCACTAAGAACTGTATCGATGTATTTGTAGGCATTTGCTATATCTTCTGATCCCTTAGCAATATGCATTGTTGTAAAGAAAGTTGCGATACCGCTCTCCGGTGCCACAAACTCAATATCTACACCTCTGGATTTCAAAATACCGACCGTTTGTGTGTTCGTGTACATGACATCGCACTGTCCTTGCTGGAAAAGACCTGGCATAGCAGCAGGTGCTCCAATCACAGCGACTTTTTTAAGAACCTTTCTTAATTCAACAAAAAATGGATCAACGTTCGTCACTGACCCACCAAAGGCTTTGGCGAATTCAATGATAGCGACCGTGCCAAAGGTCGTTTGAAATCCAGTTAAACCTAGACGCGATACATAAGGCTCTTGAAAGAGGTCTGCCCACTTAGTTGGTGGCTTACTAAATTTTTTAGGGTTGTAAGCAATCCCGACAAATTGTGCAGCGATCGGCACTCCAAAGGCATCCAGCATTCCAGAGGGTAAAGAGGAAGCGTTTTTCAGTTTGCTGGCATCGAATTTTTCAAATAAGCCATCTGCCTTTCCAGTCGCGCTTGGTCCTGGATCAAGAACAAAGGTGTCAAATACAGGTCGCCCCCGCGCTGCCTTCGCTTTTGCGATTTGATCCACAGCAAAGAGAGGTTGAAGCTCTAATTCAACGCCTGCATTTTTTTTAAGTGCGGGTGCCACGATTTTTCTGTACGCTTCATCCCAAGCTCCTGGGTAAATGGCACTACTGACAGACCCTTTTGCAAAAGCTAAATTGGGATATGTAACAGCCCCGGCAAGAGCGGCTGTAGTCTGTAGAAAATGACGTCGAGAAATATGACTATTCATGACAACTCCTAAAAATGATTTGAATGTTTTAAGCTGCGACTGGAAATATTGTGGGGTTGGCCTCTAAACGTAATCCGCACCATGCTGAATTTTGCATAGGACGATGACCAAGCCTTGGAACCGTGACTTTGAGAGCAGTTCGATCTTTAGTCCAAGCCTCAATCACAACTGAGGGTCCTAAGGGGAGAGTCAAACCTATATCAACAGGCCAATACCCGACGATTTTTTCTGATGAAAAATTCAAATGTTCTGGCCTGATTGATACAGCGACGCGATGGCCCACCTCGAAACTACCGTTTGCTGGGAACTCGATTTCTGATCCTGCATCGAGCTCGATCACACTCGTCTCTGAATCGTTTCGCTTCACGACTCCATGCAATAAGTTAGTGGATCCAATGAATCCATTCACAAAAGGGGTCGCAGGCTTGTCATACACATCTGTAGGTGTGCCAAACTGTTCAACATGCCCTCGATTCATCACAGCGATACGGTCAGCGATACTCATTGCTTCTTCCTGATCGTGTGTGACCATAATTGCGGTCAATCCCAGTTGGCGCTGCAATCTCTTGATTTCAATTTGCATATCTAGGCGCAAGTTTTTATCCAAGGCGCCGAAGGGTTCGTCAAGAAGCAAAATCGTAGGTTCAGTCGCGATCACTCGAGCTAGAGCGACCCGCTGCTGCTGGCCACCAGACAACTGTCGTGGAAAGCGATCAGCAATATGCGGCAACTGAACAACTTCAAGGCAATGTGCGACCTTCTTTTTTATCGTCGCGCGGTCTACGCCTCTGGCTTGCAAGCCATACGCGACGTTTTCCTGGATTGTTAGATGTGGAAAAAGTGCATAATTTTGAAAAACGATGCCAATGTTTCTTTTGTTTGGTTGCAGATGATCAATTGAGGAACCATCAATGC
>JBIKOQ010000300.1:0-3260 GCA_044357955.1 Burkholderiaceae bacterium
GTGTCGTAGCACGGACGCGTTGATTGCTTTCGGTGATAACGGTCGGGTATACAGCGTCGCCGTCTCTGGGCTGCCCTCGGCGCGTGGTGATGGCGCACCCGTGACCTCGATGATTGATCTCGAACCAGGCTCCCACATCGAACATATGATCGCCGCAGCAGCCGAGAGCAAATGGTTGCTCAGTACCCGCCAAGGCTTTGGTTTTTCGACCAAACTCTCCGATATGACTAGTCGTCAACGTGCGGGCAAGCAGTTTGTCACGCTCGAGGAAAAGGACCGTTTGTTACGTCCTGTCCCACTTTTTGCATTGGCCACACACGTAGCGTTTCTGACAACGCGTGGCAAGCTGCTGGTCATTGCCATCGATGAGGTCAAGAGCCTTGCTTCCGGTGGGCGCGGCACGATCTTGATGGGGATTGACGCGCCTGATGTGTTGGCGCAGACCGTGCCTGTATCGAAAGCCGGTTTAAGGGTTACCGGTACCTACCGGACAAAGCAAGTCCAAGATATCCTCAGTGGTGCCTTGCTGGAGATCTATATTTCCAAGCGGGCGCGCAAGGGCAGGCTGCTTGATATTCGTTCCAAAGAACCGATCCTATCGCCAGTGCTTTAAAGATAAAATGCTGCACATCACGATTCACGCCCTTTTTTAGGTATTGCCATGTCGTTCCAAGTCACCGTTCAACCCAGCCTGCATCAGTTCCCCGCGGATCCCGATAAAAGCGTCTTGGATGCCGCCCTCGCAGCGGGCATTTTGTTGCCCTACAGTTGCCGCAGTGGAGCCTGCTCGACATGCAAGGCGCGGGTTGTGTCGGGGACCGTCGAGGGCGACAATAGTGCCGCACAGATTTTGACGCCCGAAGAAATCCACGAGGGCTTTACATTGCTGTGTCAGGCGCGTGCCACCTCTGATCTCGTGATCGAATCCCGAGAAATTCGTCTGGCCTCGGATATTCAAATTCGAAAACTGCCCTCGCGCGTGACCTCGATAGAGCGTCCGGCGGCTGATGTCGCACTGCTGAAATTGCAGTTGCCCGCGACCGAGAGCTTTCGTTTTTATGCGGGTCAATACGTTGAAATTATCTTAAAAGATGGCAAGCGACGTAGCTACTCTATGGCAAATCCTCCTCATGATGCGGCTGCCCTTGAGTTGCATATCCGTCATCTGCCGGGCGGTTTATTCACGGATCATGTGTTTGGTGCCGGTGCGACCCAGATGAAAGAGCGTGAAATTTTGCGTGTAGAGGGACCGTTTGGTTCTTTTTTCTTGCGTGAAGACAGCGACTTGCCGATCGTGATGTTAGCGAGCGGGACAGGCTTTGCGCCCATCAAAGCGATTGTCGAGCATATGGCACATCAAAACATCCAACGTTCAGTCACCTTGTATTGGGGTGGAAGACGTCCGGCGGATCTCTATATGAGCGAGCTGGCTGAGCATTGGGCAAAAACCTTGCCAAATTTCAAGTTCATTCCAGTGGTCTCCGACGCGCTACCCGAAGACGGATGGATCGGACGGACTGGATTTGTTCACCGTGCTGTCATGGAAGACTTCCCAAGTCTGATGGGTCATCAGGTTTACGCATGCGGAGCTCCGATCGTGGTGGAATCCGCTCGACGCGAGTTCGTGACCCAGTGCGCATTACCGGACGAAGCATTTTTTGCCGATGCTTTTACTTCCGAAGCAGATATTGCCGCAGTAAAATGATTTCTTCCTTGCACAAAGGTTTTGTGTATTTGAATTCTATCCATAGGATTTTCAGCGTGACCCTCCTAAAGCGTATTGCCGCAGTGCTCGGTTTATCTTGTGCTCTTGTACTCCCCGCACAGGCCAATCCCGTCAACATCGAAGTCTGGCACACCATGACTTCGGTCCACAAGTCAGAGTTCGAGAAAATCGCCCGACGTTTCAACAATGAACAAAAAGACGTCAATGTTGTCTTGAGAGCTTTTCCCAACCAGGAAGCCATGCGCAAAGCCGGTGAAGCGGCTATCGCAGAAAAGCGCAAGCCCAATCTCGTCCAACTCAATGACAACCGTTCTCCAGAAATCATTGCTCAGCACAAAGACATCATTCCGTTGCACCAGTTGCTCAAGCAATACCCCATGAAGGATGCCAACTGGTTTCTGACACAAACCACGGGTTTCATGCGTGACGGACAAGGTCGGCTGATGGCTTTCCCTTACATGGCAGAAATTCCTGTGATGTTTTATAACGTTGCCGGCTACAAAAAAGCGGGTTTGGATTCCAACAAGCCTGCCAAAACATGGCCTGAACTGCAAAATCATTTACTCCTCTTGAGAGATAAGGCGCACTATCAGTGTCCTTTCGCAACGAGCCATCAGGTCACCACTCACCTTGAAAACATGGCACCGATTAATGGCGCTTTGTACGTGACTCCAGGTAATGGTTTAGATCCTAAGGTGCGCGGTGCACAACTCAATTTGTTGGACCCCGTGTTCATGCGCCATTTGTCCATTATGGTGAGCTGGAAGCGTTCAGACTTGTTTCCCCATAACAGCAATGGTGCAGAAGCCGATGTGATGTTCGCCGAAAACCGTTGTGCGGTCATTACAACGACCTCGGGAGCTTTGGCCAGGATGCAAGATACCAAAGGCCTGAGTTATGGTATTGCACCGCTGCCTTTTTATGACCAAGTTGTTCGCACCGCAGGTGCGCCTTACGTAAGTGGGGCAGCGCTCTGGGCAACCTCGGGTCACACCAAGGATCAAGATAAAGCGACCATGTCATTCCTGTCGTTCCTTGCCCAGCCGGTCATTGCCTCGGCATGGCACCAGCGCACTGGATTTTTGCCGCTGACCGATGCCGCTTTCCGTACAGGTGATGCTGCGTTTTACGATCGCATTCCAGGAGCACGCCAACTCGTGGACAGCATGCGTAACGTCAAAGATCCCAACAGTCGCGGATTCCGTTTGCGCAACTATCCCCAAATCGAGCCGATTTTGAGCCGCGAGTTTGATGCGGCGCTCTCTGCCAATACGCCGCCTGTCGAGGCATTGACCAAGGCTGTTGATCAGGCAAAGGTTTTATCACAGGTTGCTCCAGCTCCTGCGCCAAGACGCAAATAAAATTATTATTGCCAGAAAAACGGAGCCTGCGGGCTCCGTTTTTCTTTGGTGTTGATTTATTCCATGCGTACTACATGCAATTGTCGAATGAGAGGTTAGGCGCCAAGATAACCGTCCTTGAACAAATGCGATGTAAAAATGTTACGGACATGGACAGGTAGCGCCTTTTTAGT
>JBIKOQ010000200.1:0-4216 GCA_044357955.1 Burkholderiaceae bacterium
GCTCGGGTGCGTGCGGCCTGGCTCTTGTTGCCATGAATGGCCGAGGCGGACAAGCCGTCTTTGACAAGCTTTTCAGCCAGGCGGTTCGCGCCGTGCTTGGTGCGTGTAAAGACCAGAACCTGATGCCAGCCACTCTCGCGGATAATGTGGCTCAGGATATCGCGCTTGTGGGCTTGATCCACCATGTGTACGGTTTGTTCGACGCGCTCGGCGGTCGTATTACGTGCCGCGACTGAAACCTCGGAGGCATTGTTTAGAACGCCTTTTGAGAGCTCACGGATTTCGTCCGAGAATGTGGCCGAAAACAGGAGGTTTTGACGTTGACGCGGAAGCAGTGCAAGGATTTTGCGAATATCGCGAATAAAGCCCATATCGAGCATGCGATCGGCCTCGTCCAGAACGAGAATCTCGACACCGGACAAGTCAACGTTGCGCTGCTGGCAATGATCCAGCAGACGACCTGGCGTGGCCACAAGGATGTCGATAGGCTTGCGCAGCGCGGAGGTCTGAGGATTGATATTGACACCACCAAAAATCACCATAGAGGAGATTTTGGTATGGATACCATAGGTTTTGACGGACTCTTCGACCTGCGCGGTCAATTCGCGGGTCGGCGTGAGAATCAGGACACGTGGGCGACCGGGCTTGCGTAGCTCTAGGGGCTTGGCAAGCAGCATGTGCAGAATGGGTAAAGTGAAGCCAGCGGTTTTACCCGTACCGGTTTGTGCGGCAGCCAGCAAATCTCCGCCCGCGAGAACGCGGGGAATGGCTTGTGCCTGGATAGGGGTGGGTACGGTATAGCCGGCATCGGCAATCGCACGCATAAGAGGATCGGCCAACCCGAGGTCAGCGAAGGTAATCGTAGTAGACAAGAGAACAGCTCCATCGTCATGCCGGTCCGCAATTCAATGTGGACTCCAATCGGGGCAGACGAACAGGGAGTAAAAACGCCTTGGAGGCGAGCGCCCACAGAGTTGGGGCTTAGCGAGGCACGAGGACTGGAACGTTGTGCCGTGGCAGCATTGTACGCTAAGTGGCTATACGATGGTTGATTGTATGATTGCGCGATCGAAATTTTACGGTGGCCTAGGTGCGTTTAAATGAAAATCCTATTCGCATTATTCATTTTTTATAGCGGAATCGTGAGTGCCCAGACGCTGGCAAGTGGCACCCCCCCTGTGCTTTTCAAAGAATATCTTTTTGATATGCCTTTATCAGACTTTACTGACGTTGCCGGGTATTTAGATTGCAGCGAAGATTTCGGAGGAGTGGCGCGATGCTTGGATGAGATAGACTTTCTTGAAGAAAAGCTTGCGCTGGCTTTGCGATTTAATGATAAGAAGCTCGCATCCGTATTACTCATTTCGGAATTCGATGAAAAAATTTACGCTAAAGTTTTTGGCGCCTTAAGTAAGAACTTTAGTTTAGTGATGATGCGCAGTAAAACGGACGCGTTGGATCTCATTGCGTTAGAAAAAAAAGTTCCAGATCGTAAAGCGTTCGCGGCGAAAATCACAGAGTATGAAACTCTTCATTTAAGGGGTGGACAACTTTCTTACATCTTTATTGAAGAAACGCCGCAGGCTCTCAGGAAAGCGCAGACAGCCTCTGGGGCTGAGGCAAATGCCCCTGAGCATGCGCGCACAGTAGAAATGAAGGCGATAGAGAGTGACGGTGAAGCCTTTCTGATTGTTGAGTTTTCTTTACCCCGTTTAAATATGAAGCGAATGCAAGATACGATGAAAAACGTGAAGAGTGAAAAGTTCTAAGCTTTGTGAAGAGCTAACTTAAGCGTGCCACATTGATAAAGGGCTCACCGTTCGCATAGTGCCCAAGATTTTCAAGAAATTTTTCAGCCATCCGCTGAAGAATCGCATCTGAAAAACCTGCGGTATGCGGGGTTGCGATGACGTTGGGCATATCCCACAGCGGAGAGTCGGTTGGTAAGGGCTCTTGAGCAAATACGTCCAAGTAAGCACCGGCCAGGCGGTCATTTTTAAGCGCATCAATCATTGCAGGTTCGTCGATGACAGCACCACGCGAGATGTTGACAATGTGCGCAGAGTGTTTCATCAGGCCGAGTGCTTTGGCACTCACGAGATTGGTTGTTTGAGCGGTCAATGGACAGGCTAAGACCAACCAGTCAGTTTCTGGAAGAATGCTGTTGAACTGATCAAACGACACGACGCGTGTGTCTGGGATCGTCGACGAAGCAAACTGGCGCACAACGATAATGTTTAGGCCAATTGCCTTGAGCCACGCTGCTAGTTTTTGACCAATCGGCCCCCAGCCCACGATGGTGGCAGTTTGGCCTTCGAGCTCCGGGGGTAATCCAACTTTAAAAAAAGGCTCCCAGACATGCGCACGTTGTGCGGCGGCAAGCTGAGGAAAGCGGCGTGCGAGTGACATCAGACCAGTGAGCGCTGTCTGTGCGACGATCCCCGCACTCGCCCCGGAGGAGCTCGTCACGGTGATGCCTTTAGCCATCAAATCTAGAAAAATTTGTCGGTCTACACCGGCCGAGTGAATATGTACCCACTTGAGGGCTTTAGAGCCCATCAGTGCATCGTAGACATATTGTGTCGAAGGAATAATTTTATGTTTGGTGGAGGATGACGTGATGTCGCGCGAGACAAAACAAAAATCGGCGTCCGCCGTGCCTTCGTGCATTTGTTGGGCGGACACGCGAACGTAACCACCGGCGCCTAAAATCGCGGTGAGTTTAGGGGCAAGCTCCTCAGCGGTTTTGTCTGAGAGAAGAATGCGCGGAGGATGACTGAGCTTTTGAATGGACACGGTGATGACCTTGATTAGTTGCGATAGGAGGTGTCGGTGCGATCAAGCTTGCGCAGCAAGGCGGGCCATTCCATCACGCCATAGGGACGACGCGTACCAGGCTGATAGTTGTTCCACGTTTCATCCAGTACTTTTTGGGAGACCTTAGACATGGGGGAGTTGCAGGACATCGCACCGATTTGGGCTCGACAGGAAAGCTCGAGGCGGTGCATCCAGTTAAACGCTTCGCCTATCGTACGTCCGACGGTCAAGGCGCCGTGGTTACGCAAAATCATGGCTTCGCTATTGCCCAGGTCGTTGCATAAAGACTCTTGTTCGGCCTCATCGAGCACGACACCCTGATAGTCGTGATAACTAATTTTAAGAAAACGCATCGCGGTCTGCGTCAAGGGCAAAAGTCCGCATTCAAGGGAAGAGACGGCCATCGAGGCCCAACTGTGGGTGTGGATGACACAACCCACCTCCGGACGTGCGTGGTGTACGGCGCTATGAATCACAGCACCTGCCTTGTTGATGCCGTAATTGAGTTCACCGAAATCGGGTTGGGTGAGAATGTTGCCGTGATGATCAACTTTTAAAAGGCTAGAGGCGGTGATTTCCTCATACATCAAGCCGTAGGCATTGATGAGGTAGGTGCCTTCTTCGCCAGGTACGCGCGCCGAGATGTGGTTGGCGATCATATCCGCCATGCCGTACATTTCGACTAGTCGATAACAGGCGGCCAGATCAACCCGGGTTTGCCATTCGGCATCCGAGACCTTGCCTTTGAGTGAGGGAATTTGAAGTACGCCTTCTTTTGACATGAACTGTGCCTCTAAAGTTTTCGATTAAAAATAGCGTTATGCTTGATATCAAAGCAGTTTATTTGTGTCGATACCAGAGAATATAGATGAAAATGTGGCCCTTTGTCGCCCTCGTGGTTGTTGTTGGGACGCTCGCTGGTTGTCAGAGGAGTGCGGTGTACTACCATCGTGATCCAACCCGTCAGATTGTCGTCTTAGACAAACAGGCGATCAGCATTATTTCTTTGGGACAAGACAAGTGGGAGGCCTTTGGCGGTAAACAAGAGAGCCTTTCCGGTACTGACGATGACAAGCAAAAAGCCCGACAAATTGAGGCGATCGAAAAAGTGACGGGTTGTCGCGTGGTCTCGACAGAATTTCCTGAAAAAAATAACGACAATAAACTGTTAATTCATGCGACGGTAGATTGCACGAAACAGCTTGGTCGCTAAACTCCCTCCACGAGGCGGGACTTATGAGTCCAAGCCAATTCCTTTTCCGCTCAGGACGACTCCACGCATACGGTGGTCTCTTTCTGTTGAACCTGCTCCGCTTAAACCGCGCGCCACGCCCTCTCGATCCGCAGCATCCCGATTTTGGCTCACTTTCCATTTGGCCTGAATGCGCGTGATCGTCAG
>JBIKOQ010000299.1:0-3264 GCA_044357955.1 Burkholderiaceae bacterium
GCACGTATTTAAAACGCTACGGCATAACGCAAGATCACGCGTCGTGTTTCGTCAAACCCGAATTGAGTATCTAGATTTGTACCGTACTGCAGCATAAAACGCCCTTTGCTTGTGGTTGCAACGGCGCTGAGCAAATAGCGATGGTTTTGTAGTGCGTTGTTATTGGTCAATCCATTGATGCTAGTTTCGGCACCCCACACGTAGAGATACGTCGCTGCGACAGAGAAGGTTTGGTTGATGTTATAAATAGGACCGATCTGAGCCGTATAGAGTGGCTTTTGTGTGAATTGCGCATTGCTTGCGCCGAAATGGTTGTTCGGACCATACCACATCGTATCGAAGCCGATCATACCGTCTAACTGTTTGGTCAGCGCTGTTTGATAAGCGAGTTGAATATCGCCCGCAACCCGTTTGCCACCGAGATTGAAGAGTTGCTGATTGGAGTAACTCCCAGTAGGTAGAGTCAAATAGCCCGCGATAGCGAAATAGGTGCGTGTCTGTCGATTTTCGTAAGGCCAAAGCGCGGTGGCGAGCGTCAGGTCACCTATTCCATAATCGGTTGGGTAGCTAGAAGCCGCTCCACCGGGATTTAACATGCCAACGGGAAGCTGAACGAAGGAAAGGCCAGTTAAACCAGCCACTCGATATGACCGACCGAGTCTGAATTGGATTTGATTGACTGAAAGAGTAGGTGTCGCTGCAGACTTGATGCCGTTCGTGTAAATGCCTTTTGCTTCTGTACTAATCAGGGATGCCGAGAAAAGGTTTTTGTCGGGTTGAGGCGCCACAACATCGAACGGATTCAGGTCGAGGGCATGACTGACAAAGGAAGTAAATATCAGTCCCAATAGAAGAAGGCGGACGATTATCAGAGGGATAGCGTTTACTTGTGTATCACGACTTATCATTGGGTCGAAAATTAATCGCTTTTATGGCTTGTTGTTGTGCTGGAGTGACGTTGCAAGTAACGACATTCCCCTCGTGTTTAATGACCACCGACCTGATGCATTGTGTGCTTTCGCCGGTGGGTGGGTACTCAGCCTGGGCGCTCAATCCGCTTTAAGATTTGCTTTCTTGATCACATCGCCCCACTTGACGACCTCTGAGTCAACAAAGGCGCTCCATTCTTTAGCCCCACGAGGATCGGGGATGGCGCCTCGATCGATGATTTTTTGTTGAAACTCAGGATCACGCAGTAACTTTTGAACATCAGCGCTGATCTTGGTGACGACCGCGGGGGGCGTTCCGGCCGGTACGACCAGCCCGCCCCAGCCACTTCCTTCAAAGCCAGGAAGTCCGGCTTCCGCAACCGTCGGAACATCCGGCAGTTGGGGGACGCGTTGGGCGCTCGTCATCGCAAGCGCTTTAATTTTGCCTGCTTTGACTTGAGGCAGTGCCGACGCAAGACTGTCGACCAGCAGGGGAATCTGACCGCCCAATAAGTCCGTCATGGCTGGACCGCTGCCTTTGTAATTGACGCCCGTCATTTCTACCTTGGCACTGGATTTAAAAAGCTCGCCTGTCAAGTGTTGCGAGGTGCCCGTTCCTGCATAGCCAATGTTGAATTTATTAGGTTCTTTTTTAGCTGCAGCGATCAGATCTTTGACATTGTTGTACGGAAACGATGGATGAGCGACGATCATGAGCGGCACGATGAAGACGCCGTTGACCATTTCAAAGTCTTTGGGACCGTACTGTAGTTTCGAGTACAAGCTTGGATTGACGCCCAAGGTGCCGCTCGTGCCAAAGGTAATGGTGTAACCATCCGCAGGCGCTTTTTTACCATCAAGCATGCCAACAATCGTGTTTCCCTTGTTTTCAACGACAACAGGTTGACCCCATTCCTTGGTGAGTCCATCAGCGAGTAAACGGCCCACAATGTCTGTGGCTTGACCGGGAGGGAAGGGAACGATGAGCTTGACGGGCTTGTTGGGGTAAGCGCCTTGCGCAACACTTTGAAAGCTCGTCGAGGCCGCGATCATGGCAATCGAAATAGTCAGCAGTTTTTTTATAAACATATGCACTCGCAAAAAATAGTGGAAACTGGAAGAGTCTTTTTTAATCGACCGCAGATCTAAGAGTAAGTTGTTATAGACGAAATTGAATTAGGGAAGTCCCTTGGATAGACCAATGTTGTTGGGCAAGATCGCTCAGATTTTCGTAGAAAGCAGTGTTTGCACAGCCGGATTGCTGAGTTTTGGACGATCCACCAAGGCGTAATAACTTTCGAATACGTCTTCGACCCGACCTAAATGCTCGACTTGAAATTGTTGTGTGATATCCATCGGGTCGAAACAAGGTGCTGGAAAAAAACCTTCACCATGCATACCAAAGGTTTTCATCAGTGCGCTATCGTCGAATTCACCAACGACGTTCACTTGTATGCGTTGTTGGTTCAGCCAATCATCGATTTGCGCGCGCAATACGCTCCCATGCGTGGGCAAGAGCATAGGCTTTCCATTCAGACAGCTAGGAAATGGTCCATTTAATTCAGAAATAAGCTTTGGGTCGCCGAAAATAGACACTGGACTTTTACCTAATAAATGCGAACGGATCTGTTGCGGTCCACCTTGGGCATAAGGTCGATCGGAAAGCACGAGATCGAGTCGATGTAGCATCAGTGAGGGCAAGAGTTCTTCAAAGCGACCCTCGATGCATTCAATCTTGACTTGATGATCTCCCCTTAATACCGGCGCTAACAGACGATATGAAATGGTTTTCGGTACTACGTCTGAAACGCCGATCGTCAGACGAAGTGTCCGCTCTAGCGAGTCGTCAGACAAGTTGCCAAGCATCTGTTCACCTAGACGAAATATTTCATCAGCGTAGCGACGTGCGACACGTCCAGCTTCGGTGAGTACGAGTCGTCTCCCTTCGAGTTGAAACAAGGTGCGACCTAAGTCGCTTTCAAGTTTTGAAATTTGGCCGCTGACGGTTTGCACGCTGACACCGAGTTTTTCAGCGGCATTGGCGAGATTTCCCTCGGTTGCGACGGCCCAAAAATAGCGCAAATGATGATAATTAAGCATTTATTAGTTCGATTAATCCGTATCAACGCTCAGTTTATATCCCATTTAAATTAACAACAATAGTCTTTAGTCTCTCGGCTGTGCTTGGTATGAAAGACGACACAGTTTCGTGTCCAGTCAAAAGGCTCACGGAGAGAGTAGATGGAAACGATTGGAAGTTGGTGGATGTGGACGGGTTTCGCGATCTTTGTCGTGGTGGCCTGCGCGGTGGACTTGCTGGTGTTGCAGCGCAAGG
>JBIKOQ010000204.1:0-4179 GCA_044357955.1 Burkholderiaceae bacterium
TCTGGTCATATCAGGGACAACCAATACCAGCGAGCCGCCAGGTTTCAGAGCGCGATAACAAGATGCGATTGCACCAATCGGATTATTTGTGTGCTCAATGACGTGACAGGCAACAATGAAGTCCAATGACGAATCACCTATGCCTGCCAAGGTCTTGATATCTGTCACATAATCCGGTCGAATCAAGTCATATACCGTCTGACCGGGATACATTAACGCCAGCAAAGACTCGTAGGAAAACGGATCTGCAAACAAAACATTGCAGTGCAGTGGAACAGGAAAAGGCTGTGCGCCTGCGCCAAACTCCATACCCGTTCCATAAAGATTGCACGCAGCAATCTCCCGTAGGTCTATGCTCGATAGATTGGGCCGCCCTAAATCAGAGGTTTGTCTGAGTGGCGCGATGCCAGCATTCACAAAGCCATACAGAATTTCTGGTTGTACCTCAATCACATCGGTGGGCCTCTCAAAGCCGTTCTTGATTAGCCATTCACTGTCTCTAACCCAGTGACGTCGACCTTTGTCAACGTAGAAGATTTTTTCGCCAAATTCAGATCGCCTGGAGCGAAGAAGAATGCCAGAGAGCGTTTTTTTCATTTTAGCGACGAGGGATCGTGTGGATCTAGTAAGTTCTTACTTAGGTGAGGTGTTGCCGCAAGAAAATGAGCGCCAAACGGCATCCGGTTTTGAAATTGAGCGGGTGGGTGGAACATGAAGTCAGCGACTGCGCCAAGATTGGTATCCCAATCGTCCAGGCTAGAGAGAACATGCTCGGCAGCCCGTTGGCGTAAAGGTGCAAGCTCCTCATGGCGTTCTAGCGCATAGGATAAGGTTGCGGCGAGACATGAGGCAGAGGGAGGTGACAGTAGGCAATTTTCTCCATCTTTCAATAGCCAAGTATTCGCCTCGTTGAAGTTGGTCACGACGGTAGTGCCGCAAGCCATCAGTTCAAATGGAATATAGGAGGGATGTTTTGTCATCATCATGACAAAGCCTACATGGCAACTGCGGTAAAGATCTGCGGTAGCAAAATATGGCAATAAGCCAACACTTCGTAGTACACCGCTCAGTCCGAATTCCTCCGGATTCCATCCGGTGCCCGCACAAACAATGTCAATCGCGTCGCCATGTTTCTGTTTGAGGCAGACAAGGGCTGCCGCAGCCAACTCAAAACCATTTCTAGGTGTTCCAGGGCGAGCATAGTAAAAAAGTCGCTTGGGAACTGATGATCTGTTGTCCTTGCCAGGATAAAACACTTTCTTGTCGATACTTGGCTTGAGGACAACTGCCCGACCGCCGTAATCGGATTCGTAGATCTCTTTGAGCGTCTCGGTATTGCAAATTCCGTAAAAACCCATGCGGTAAGTGAGTTCCGCCTGCGCGTAGGTGCTACCCGCCGGATAAAACGCAGGCTCGAAATCCTGAATCATGTAGAACTTGTAACCTGTATTCTGCACACCCAAGAGGACATAGGCCGTTGTCCAAAGTGTTGCGACGGAGTAGTCAGAAGGTGGAATGCTGGTGATTGCCTCCATCGTGTCAAGGATGATGACTTCAGCCTGCGACAAAGAAGGAAAGGCGCGCACCAAGTTGTCACGAACCTCGGTAGAGTTTGCCGAACCGCAAATCAGAAAACGTTGTTTGATCCCATGCTGTCGTTGCAGATTTTCAGCTAAACGAAGAATCGTCATGATTCCGCCGTAGAACGGATGATCGAACTGCGGTAGGTACCAATTGCAAACTCTGTCTTTCACGTTCGCCGCAATGCGCTCCGGATGCTGCTGTGAAAGCAGGAGTTGTTCGTGAGAACAATCAATGATCTTTGAGAGTTGGAGTGCATCTCGCGTATAACCTGCCCAGGTTGATTGGGTGAGTACTGCACCATGTCCCAGTACGTGCTGTGCCAGTCGGCGTACAGCATATCGAAAATATCTATTCATTGCTGTAACCTGAGTGGGCTCACTTGTTCAAATGCTGGGTTGAAATAAGGGTCTGAGTGATACAACGGTCCATGGTTTGGCCAATGAGATTCGGGTGGTTTATCAAAATATACCTTAGCAAATGGGTCGATAAGTCCGCGCCGGCCATTAGAGGTTAGAGATAAGCAAAATTGAGCAAAGCTTGGTTCTTGCTCCATCGCCTCATCAATGCCTGACAAGGCCAGCTCTATATCTCGCGCATTCATCGCAACGGCATAGGGAGAGGCTGCCTGTGCGTTTCGATACCAAAGAGGACCCCCAAACCAGCCAAACGAATACAAGGGACTGCCATTGAACATAGGCGCCGACTGATAGTCACTGGCAACTACGCGGCCCGCCTCGTACACGGTACCATCGGCGTTCATCGCGATAGCACTTGACCAGGATATGTCTGGATGCTGTGTAACCCAGCCCGCCAATTCCTCAACCAAGTCTGCAGACATTCCGACGGCACTTCCGTCTAACAAGAGAACGGCTCGGCGATCGTTGTACTCGACTGTTGCCATCAAGGCTGCCCGCCAATTCACGGAGGTACACGGAACAAGAACGAAACGGTCTCCCCAAACGAGCTGGAAAGCCAGTAATGCATCACTCGACGGCGAGCTGTGCAGGACGTAAATGTTGCGAATAGCCTCTTGCTTGCCCGCTCTCAATAGGTCTAATACGTTTATTAGCTGTGCGAGCGAGCCAGTTTGGTAAATGACGACATCCGTTGACAAGGGCTGCACCGGCCAGTTGACATGGAAAAGGCCTTCGGGCGTTGGCATGACAGCAGCAGACAACCCCATACGCTTGAAATGATTTTGTTGCGTTTTAAGTTGTCCCATTGCGGCATAGGGTTTAGCCTGCAACCCCGACGCTGTCGAGGTTGGAAGAATCCGCCAATGGTAAAGAATAGAAGGCAGACGGGCGATATTTTTCGTCCTTTCTGTCAGGCGGAAAAATAAATCCCAGTCTTGAGCACCATCAGTTTCAGAATCCCAACCATCAATTTCACGCAACAGACGTGTACGGATAATGTTTAAATGAGTCAGAAAATTCACAGAGTGAAGCATCTCCGGACTCCACTCAGGCTTGAACAAAGCATTCAGACGGAATTTTCCATCTGCAGTAATCGAATTCTTGTCGGAATATATAAAATCCAACTGGGGAGAAGACTGCAGCAGCCTAACAACTTCATAAAAGGCCCACGGCGATAACACGTCGTCGTGATCCAATAGCGCGACATATTCACCTTCGGCAAGCTCAAGCGCAGCATTGGAGTTCTTTGAAATACCCCCGTTTTGTTCAAGATATTTAATCTTAAAACGCCTGTCGGTGTTGACCTTCTCCTTAAACCATTCCCACCCAGCTAAGTTTTCTGAATCAGCCCAAACGATACATGCCTGCCAGTTTGGATATGTTTGTTCAGTCAGGCACTCTAGCGTCTCAATCAATACCTCACGTGGCACACGATAAATTGGGATGATCACGCTGATCAAAGGCCTATATTTAAATTGGTTCGCTTCCACCTTCTGCGATGCGAGTTGATCTCGATGTGGTTCTTGTGCAGCTATCCAAGAAGCGAGCTGGGGATGATCTGTCTGAATATCTCCCTGAGTTTTTGATAAGTTTTCTGGGCTCGTTTCAATAAAATCTCTTCTAGCATCGGCTCTTTCACCCAAAAACCTGCCGGGTAGCTTGAATCGAAGTTGAAGTGATATGTAGCTGAAGGTGTGCAAGATTGTATTTTTTAGACCATTGGAAAACAGCTTTGATACAAATTTTCCACTAAGAGAAACGATTTGGCCCCTGCGAGTACCTACCGGTGCAATTCGTGCGCGTAGTCGAGTAATACCTCTGCCAATTTTCGCGCCGAAAGTCGCTGCATCGGAGTTCATCCGGAAAAGTTCGGCATTGATGATATTTTGCTGCCTCTCTAGATTGGTAATCTGATTTTCGCGCTCGGACACGACCTGGTGAAGACCCGCGATCTGCGCCTCACGCTCGGACACGACCTGGTGAAGACCCGCGATCTGTGCCTCACGCTCGGACACGACCTGGTGAAGACCCGCGATCTGTGCCTCGCGCTCGGACACGACCTGGTGAAGACCCGCGATCTGTGCCTCGCGCTCGGACACGACCTGGTGAAGACCCGCGATCTGTGCCTCGTGCTTGGACACCACCTGGTCAAGACCCGCGATGTGTGCCTCGCGCTCGG
>JBIKOQ010000205.1:0-4169 GCA_044357955.1 Burkholderiaceae bacterium
TTGCCACGCCTGAATTACAAGCCTGTCATCGCCGGAAACTGGGGACTGTCGTCACAAAAAGTGCTTGAGATCGTTGGAAAAGATGCCATCGAAGGCACCGTCATGGGTCAAGCGCTCGACATCACAACACCTCGCGCAAAAAGCTTTGATGAACGCATGACAAAAGAGTATGGCAAAGCGTATCGCTGGCCTGTCGTGGCAGCGCTTGGCTACGATGCTGGCATGATTGTTTTTAAGGCTGTGGACAAAGTTGGGAAATCAGACCCTGTTGCGATCCGTAACGCTATTGAAAATATCGATGGCATTCAGGCGATTTCCTCGACTCCGGCTAAACCCTTTAGTCCAACCGACCACGAGTGTCTCGATAAAGAGCACGTTTTTCTGGGTGTTTGGAAAAATGGCGTTGTGACACGGTTGAAATAATATGGAATTGAGCAACGTTATCCAACTGTTATCAGGTGGCCTCGCGATGGGGGCGATTTACGTCCTTGTCGCGCTCGGTCTCTATATCACTCACCTCACTACGCATCGCGTCAATTTTGGACAAGGTGACTTTTTGATGGTGGGGACTTTCCTCATCTTGATTTTGAGGAAAGTAGGAGTACCACTTGGGCTCGCAATCATCGCGACTGTGATGATTCTTGCTGTGATGGGATGGTTATTGAATCGAATCGCCATTCAACCACTGGATCGTAAAAAATCCTCCAATGTCGGTGCGTATTCCTGGATCCTGACGACAGCGGGTATCGCGCTCATTCTTCAAAACGTCATTGAACTTGGTTTTGGCAAGACCTCCCAGTACTCTGCCCCTCTTTTTAGCGCTAAGCGCGACGAAGTGGTGCAAGTACTGGGAGCGGGTCTCTTTCTCGAAGAAATATTGGTGATCGTGGCAGCCGTCACGATCGTCGCCTTGTTTTATGGTTTTATGTTTCATTCAAGGTGGGGGAAAAATATTCAGGCAGTGGCCTTTAACCCAGATGCAGCGATGTTATTAGGTATTAATACGTTTCGCGTTAAAACGGGCGTCTTCGTGATCGCCTCCATTTTGGCGGCCGTGGCTGGCATTTTGATCGGACCTCTTGTCACGATCAACCCACACATGGGCTTGGTTTTTACCATCAAAGCTCTGATCGTCGCAGCCATTGGCGGCTTTGCCAATCCTGTCGGGATTCTGATCGGTGGCATTCTGTTTGGTATCTTTGAATCACTGTCCAACTATATGGACTCTGGCTTTGGCGATCTATATCCATTACTCGCCGCACTTGTGATTATCGCCATCAAACCCTCGGGTCTTTTTTCAGAGCGAGGCACCGATGTCCGATAATGCTCACTTGGTCAAATCTTTATCCAACAGAAAAATATATGCATTCGCTTTAGCGATTTTTGCGATTTTTCCGTGGTTACCCATCAACGGCTTTTACTTATTTTTAGCCCAGACATTTTTTTATACGGCCATCGCGGTCATTGGTTTAAACCTGCTGCTCGGGCTTTCCGGTCAAATGTCGCTTGGGCAAGCCGGCTTTTACGCGCTCGGCGCTTACGGCTCTGCACTCACTGCGCTCAAGCTCGGTTGGCCAGTGCCTTTGTCCATCTTGTTTGGCATGTTGATAGCGGCCATTGGCGGAGGACTCGTTGGCGTTTTTGCGCTCCGTACGCGGGGTTTATATCTGGCGATGACGACGCTAGCGGTTGGATTTATTTTGGATATCCTTGCTCAACGCTGGATCGGCTTGACGGGTGGAGCCATGGGCCTGAGTGGCATCCCCACGCTCGACTTCGGGCTTGGCAAACTGGGACCGACAGCCTTTTTTTACGTCGCAGGACTGAGCCTTTTTGCTGTTCAATTGATTTCTGACTTTATCGAACAAGGCCGCTTGGGTCGTAACCTGCGCGCCATTCGCGAATCTGAAGTGTTTGCTGCATCGGTCGGGATTAATGTCAGTCGCTGGAAAGCATGTATTTTTGCGTTTGCCGCGGCATTAGCCGGTCTGGGTGGCGCATTTTTCGCCCATCAGTCTGGTTATGTGGGCAGTGATGCTTTTTCAGTCAGGCTCAGTATCGCCCTGTTGATTGCCGCCGTGGTGGGTGGTCTTGGCACCAAAAGCGGCCCACTGCTCGGCACCTTGATTCTGTTGGCGATCGTAGAAGTCATTGCCGGGATAGATAAGTATGGCCTGCTCATCTATGGCTTGATCCTCTTGATCGTACTTTTGATGTTTCCTAAAGGTGCGGCGGGTATTCTGGAAAGCCTTAGGAATCGCCTGCTGGGTGAGAAAGCTGTCTTGCGCTCGCCAACCATGCATAGCGCTGCCAATGAGGGCAAGCAGGCACTGCCTGCCTTCATGGAAAATATGAAAGGTAGTCAGGCTGCGCTCACCATCAATGGTATTAGCAAGAGCTACAGTGGTTTAAAGGCTGTTGATGACGTTTCAATCGAGGTGCGGGGCGGATCAATCCATGGACTGATCGGCCCAAATGGTGCTGGTAAATCGACCATTATCAATATGATTGCGGGTATCTATCGCCCTGACCAAGGCTTCATCTACATCGATGGCCAAGATCTTTCTGGCTTGGATGTTGCGCAACGCGCGCAGCACGGATTAGCGCGAACATTTCAAAATCTGCAGTTGATTGAGGGGGTTTCGGTCCTCGATAATGTCATGCTCGGCATTGAGCACCGGCAATCCTATTTCCGTGATTTTTTAACCTGGCTATCGGGTGTCGAGCCTGAGCGTGCCGCCCAGCAAGACTGCCTCGCCATCTTGGAATTTTTTGGGATCGCACATGCAGCGAATCAGTTGCCTGGTCAACTGCCCTATGGTCATCGCAAACTTCTTGAACTGGCCAGAGCCATTGCGCAACGTCCTAAAATTTTGCTGTTAGATGAACCGATCGCAGGCATGAATAGCCAAGAAGTTCAAGAAATCGCGCAAGTGATTAAAAGACTTCGTGGCTTGGGTATCACGATTCTTTTGGTCGAACACAATATGGAGTTTGTCATGTCGGTGTGCGATCAAGTCACCGTATTGAATTTTGGAAAACGCATTGCCAATGGAAGCCCGACAGAGATTCAAAAGAATCCTGACGTCATTGAAGCCTACCTCGGTACAGGAGCGCGCGCATGATTCAGGCTCATAACATCTCCGCCAAAATCGGCGCCAATCAGGTCTTAAAGGATATCAGTCTGGATGTTCGTGAAGGGGAGCTTTTTACGGTCATCGGCGCCAATGGTGCGGGCAAAACGTCCTTGCTGCGTGTTTTGTCCGCCCTGCTCCCTATAGAATCTGGCAATATTTCCTTTAACGGGGCAGATATTTTAGGGGTTCCCGCGCACAAACTACCTGGGCTCGGCATCATCCACATCCCGCAAGGACGACAAATTATTCCTGGTCTGTCCGTACGCGACAATTTGCTGATCGGTGCTAAAAACATCGGTCTTGATCGTGCAGTCATCGATCAGGCGTTGGAAGAACAATGGGTGCGTTTTCCAATTCTGAAAGAACGGCAGGGCATCCCGGGCTCAGCACTCTCAGGCGGAGAGCAACAAATGCTAGCCGTCGCACGTGGTTTGATGATGCGGCCCAAGGTGCTCATGCTCGATGAGCCCTCGCTGGGCCTTGCACCTCAAATCGTTCAGCTCATTATGACGACCTTGCGCAGCCTCGCGGACCAAGGATTAGCCATTATTTTGGTGGAGCAAGTCGCCATGTTGGCACTCGAATATGCAGATCGGGCCATGGTGTTGCGTAACGGAGTCTGCGCGATGGAAGGACCCGCCAGAGAGTTACTGGCGAGTCGCGACTTGGTCAATAGCTATCTATCGTAAAAGTCTAGCGGCTGAAATGATGCTTTAACGCAGCGCCTTGTAGCGAATACGCTTGGGCGCTGCACCCGCCTCGCCTAAGCGACGCTTCTTGTCCGCTTCGTATTCCTGATAGTTGCCATCAAAGAACACGACCTGCGAGTCACCCTCGAAAGCAAGGATATGCGTGGCGATCCGATCCAGGAACCAGCGGTCGTGACTGATCACCATCACAGAGCCTGCAAACTCAAGCAGCGCATCCTCGAGGGCACGCAAGGTTTCCACGTCCAGATCGTTGGAAGGCTCATCTAGCAGCAACACGTTGCCACCCGTAATCAGGGTTTTGGCCAGGTGCAGACGTCCCCGT
>JBIKOQ010000206.1:0-4133 GCA_044357955.1 Burkholderiaceae bacterium
TGCCTTGTGCGAATACTTGTGTCGCACTCAGTTCAAATGTCTGATTAAGAATGGTCTTGCTAAGCGCAAGTGCTGTGGGTGAACCCTGAGCCAGTGACTTTGCCCATGCCTGTGCATCCGCAACCAGTCCTTCATCTGTACTCATTTGATCAGCGATACCCAGCGTAAGTGCTTCGTGTGCATCGACCTTCCGACCGCTGAAAATGAGGTCTTTTGCTTTGGGCAAACCAACTCTTCGCGGTAAAAAATACATGCCTCCGCCATCAGGGATCAAACCTCGATTGATATATGACCATGCAAAATTAGCGCTGGGACTCACCATCACAAAATCACAAGCAAGCGCGGTATCTGCACCAAGCCCAGATGCAGATCCATTGACTGCCGCAATAGTGGGTTTTGGCATCGTATAAAGTAATGACTGCGTATGGTGCACACGTTGTTGTCTTGCCCAACCATTAATGCCGACCTCACCTGGAGGAGCCTTCATGCGTCGTTCCATTCCTGCGACATCTCCCCCTGCACAAAAACCCTTGCCGCGTCCTGTCAAGACCATTGCACGAATACTGCGATCTGTCGCGATTCCCTCTAATACCTCGATAAACTTGCTACGCATGTCATCACTAAATGCGTTACGTTTTTCGGGGCGATTCAAATAAACAGTTGCAATACCATCGGTCACAATCAGTTCAATCATGTCACTCATGCTGCTCTCTTTAACGATTAATTAGGTTCAATTTTTGCGGCTTTAACAACGGCAGCCCAACGCTTTTGCTCTGCGCTGACATAGTCAGCAAGCTCTTTGGGAGTTCCTGTCGTGATCACGAGGCCCTCACCTTCGACACGCTTACGAAAGGTCTCTGATTGCGCTGCTTTGGCCGTCGCAGTATTTAATTTATTGACGATCTCAGCTGGCGTACCTGCAGGGACGAAAAATCCATACCAACTTTCCGCCGCATAACCTGGTACCCCGGCCTCTGCGATTGAAGGCACCTCCGGACGAACAGGGGAACGCTCTGGCGTTGTCACACCCAAAGCGCGCACTTTCCCACTCTCAATCAATGGCGCCGCGGCAGTCGCTGTCGCAAACATCATATGGACTTGACCACCCAACAAATCATTGAGTGCCGGACCTGCACCTTTGTATGGAACATGCGTCATATTGACACCTGCCAAGTTATTGAATAACTCACCCGCCAAATGTGCGGAAGTACCAACTCCTTGAGAAGCAAAAGTCAATTTACCCGGATCGGCCTTAGCAGCAGCGACGAGCTCCTTGATATTTTTGTATGGACTGCTGGCAGGAACGACCAAAATATTAGGTGAACGACCAATCAGAACGACAGGATCAAAAGCCTTTTCTGTATCGAACGGCATTTTGCTGCGCAAACTTGGATTCACAGCATGCGCAAAAGTTGCGATCAATATCGTCGTCCCATCAGGCGCGCTTTTAGCGACAGTATCCGTGCCGATCACCGTTCCGGCACCAGGTTTATTTTCAACAATGACAGTCTGCCCAAGATCTTGGGACATTGCAGCACCCAGAGTGCGGGCGATCGTATCAGTGCCACCTCCCGGTGAAAAAGGGACGATGATACGGATGGGGCGTTCCGCAGAATTGCTTTGTGCTGATACCAACGTGGAGGTACCAAACAATGGCACAAGTATCGTCAAGGCGATGAGCGTGCTAAAGCGTGCTTTAAGTTTAGTCATTTGGATGGTCACTCCGTCGTATTCATTATTCAATGCCAGACTTAAGAAATTTTCTATTGCATCACTTTCAAATGTTCTGCAACGACGAAATCAATCTCTCCAAAGGCTTTGATCTCTTCTGGCGTAAATCCAGGTGCCACAGCCTCTAAAACAAAGCGGCCATCAACCCAGTGCAATACGGCAAGATCTGTGACGAGCCAATCCACACAATTCTTGCCTGTCAGGGGGTACTTACACCGTCGAGGAAGCTTTGTTCGGCCTTTACTATCCGTATGCTCCATCACGATGATCAGCTCAACATCACCGGAGATGAGATCCATCGCCCCACCGATCCCTCCTCTCTTGGCATCAGTAACGCTCCAGTTGGAAACGCTGGCTTCGGCATCAACCTCATAAGCACCAAGAATGACGGTATCGATATGACCTCCTCGGGCCATTTCAAACGAAGTCACACTTTCAAAATAGGATGTTCCGGGAATAGCCTCGACAAATTGACCACCCGCATTAAAAACATCAGGATCAACAGCATCACCTGTCACGATTCCCCCATACCCCAACACTCCATTTTCTGCATGCAACCATACGCCACGTCCCTCAAGAAAATTAGAGACCAGCGTTGGGATACCAACACCTAAATTGACATAGGAATTGTTTCGGACGATGAGGGCGGCATTTTTGGCGATATCGCTCCGCGTCAAAGCGGGTTTGCCGTTATACATCCGTGCGCTATCTGCGGCTCTTTTACCCGATCGCGATAGTGAATTGATATCGACAGGGTCGGTAATTTTGATCACACGATCAACAAAAATGCCGGGCAGGCCAATGAGCTCTGGTGCTAATTCGCCAATCTCAACAATTTCCTCAACTTCAACAATCGCAACTTTCGCAGCCTTTGCGAAACTCGCATTGAAGTTAGCGCTTCCGCCACGAAATTGAATATTACCCGCGCGATCTGCTCGATAAGCACTCAAGAAAGCAAAGTCAACCTCAATGGCATGCTCAAGTAAATAAGGCTTGCCCTTGAAATAACGAACGTCTTTACCTTCAACCAAATCTGTACCAATTCCAGTCGGCGTATAAAAAGCAGGAATGCCCGAACCACCGGCACGACAGCGCTCGACGAGGGTTCCCTGAGGCACTAATTCAACCTCAAGAGTACCCGCGGCGATTCTCTTTTCTGCCTCTGTTTCCATACCCGCACGTATCGAAAAGGAGGTAATGATTTTTTTAACTTGATCATTCTCAACGAGAAGTTGACCCTTTTCACCCGGGGCGCCAAGAGAATTACATACGACCGTTAAATCACGAACGCCTTTATCTCTCAACGCATAGATCAAGGTATTGGGAAAGCGATGCGCTAAACCAAAACCTGAAATAGCAACACTGGCGCCGTCAGAAATATCATTAATAGCCTGGTTGGCACTTGCAACAACTTTATTCATATTTTTCTTAGATCATTTTAATCGTTTACAAAGCGCTCGAAGATCATTACTCGATCTTTAGATTCAGGATCTTATTGAGATCGCTCAATTCAGTTTTTTCTTGAATCATCGCTGCACGAAATTGCTTAGAATCCAAAAGTTTCAGTTCTGATCCGCCCGCTTCAATTCTTGCTCGCACCTCAGGCTGGGAAAAGTATTTCACCGCAGCGTTTTGGAGTGTTTTAACAATATCTTCAGGTATGCCTGCAGGAGCAAGTAAGCCATACCAAGAACCTGTATTGTCTTTTACACCTTGCTCTAGCAATGTAGGAACATTAGGAAGCGCTTTCGATCGCGTAGGTGCTGTCACTCCAATCGCGCGTAATTTACCAGATTGAATATGTGGCAGCATCGCTGACAAATTTAAAAAAGAGACGTCAACATGGCCTCCCAACATATCCGTAATGGCGGGTGTAGCGCCCTTGTATGGAACATGTGTGAGTTTTGTTTTTGTTTCAATTTGAAAAATCTCACCCGCAATGTGTGTCGAACTCCCTGTCCCGGTTGATGCAAACGTCATCGGTTTTGTTTTTGCAAGTTCGATAAATTCCTTAACATTATTGACCTTGATATGCGGCGCAACAACCATCACATGAGGCACATCAATAATCAATAAGATCGGAGTGAATTCATTGACCCCATCATAGGGAGGCTTAGCACTAAAAACGGGGACTGCGGTATGGGGTGCGCCTGCACCCACCAAGAGCGTATAGCCATCAGGCGCAGCCTTTGCAACAAACGCCGTTCCAATTGATCCACTCGCGCCTGGCTTGGCCTCAACCACAAAAGACTGGCCAAGGTTTTGTGTTAATCCCAAAGCTAAATCACGTGCAATTTGATCAGCAGGCCCACCTACCGGATACGTAATGATGATTTTGACGGGCTTGTTTGGATAGGATTGAGCCAATGCACTAGTCGATATGCAAGTCACTAAAAGAAATA
>JBIKOQ010000207.1:0-4130 GCA_044357955.1 Burkholderiaceae bacterium
AGAAAAAGATGGCAAAACCTACCGCGCCTTTCATGGATGCCACCTTTACGACGATGCCTACAACGAGTTGATTCGTGCGCCACAGTTTTTGGAACCCGCGCAGCAACTCCTCGATGATCATGTTTATATTCATCAACTCAAAGTGAATGTTAAACAAGCATTTTCTGGTGAGATGTGGCCTTGGCATCAAGACTATATCTACTGGCGTAACGAAGACAATATTCCAACGGCCAATATTGTCAGTGTCATGATATTTTTAGATGATATTGATCAGTTTAATGGCCCGCTCTTCTTTATACCTGGCTCTCACGATATTGGCTGCGTTGACGCACCCAAGGCTGATGATGCCCCCGAGGGCTGGGAAGGAAACGTCAGCGCTTCACTCACCTACCAGATCGATGCTCCTCTAGTGACCAAGCTCGTGAAGTCCGGTGGGTTATTTTCCGCGACAGGAAAAAAAGGAACTGCAGTCTGGTTTCACGGAAATTTGGTACATGCATCACCCCCAAATATTTCGCCCCACAATCGTCGTATCGCTATTCTCACCTATAACGCCGTGAGCAACATTGCGATCACTCCCCCGAAAAAACTTCGACCAGAGTTTCTTAATGGATGCGATTATCGGCCACTTAGAGCTCAAGAATCCGCGCAACTCATTGCATCTACTTGAAATCGATGAACCATCCTCAACATTCTTCTTTCTCAAACTCTGATTCGATTGAGCGCGTTTCTATCAACAACGTCTCTCCTAGCCTTTTTCATCATGAGTTTCAACGTCAAAATAAACCCGTTATCTTGACGGATGCATTTGACGACAATATCCCTGTGGATGCTGAAAAGCTCACTTCTTTCGTGGGTGATATGGAAGTGTACGTTCGCGTCTATGGAGCTGAGCGTTTTTCAACACCTAAAGTTGAATGGAAAAATTACTGCGAGATGCGCAAGATGAGCGTCAATGAGTATTGCCGCCTACTGCGTAACGGAGAAGCCAAGCGTGACAGCATCTATCTCGCGATGGTTGACATGGGCGCCACACCTTTTCGACAGGTTGTCGGCCCAGGGATCGACTTAATTGCAAAGAAAACAGGACTCCGTCGTCAACTACCAAACGATGTCAACGTCTGGGTTGGCCCAGGTGGTCATGTTGAACCCTTGCACTATGATGGCCAGGACGGCACACTCTCGCAATTTCGTGGAACAAAACGTGTTTCTTTATTTCCACCGAGCGTTCAAGAAGGCCTGTATCCCTTCGAAATGTCTCACGGCGGACTGAGACCCAACTTTAGTCAGGTGTACATCGATCAGCCCGATTTCGAAAAATATCCTCTTTTACGCACGACACTGCCTGAAAGAAGAACGGTTGAGCTAGCCGAAGGTGAAACACTATATATGCCGGTAGGCTGGTGGCATGAAATCGAAGCACTGGGTCATGACTACATCTGTTCGGTCAATCGCTTTTGGAAAGTCGATCCGATCTGGCGTTATCGCAAAGCACCCCAAGCTGCTTTTCTCTACGGCCTTTCACACCTGTACCAATTCAAAAACAAAATCAAAAGCTCCTTAAGCTTTCCTGCCTCAGGCCGGTAACGTCACATCCGCGCTTCCGAATAGCCTTTCCGCATGTAACCCCAACGCTTGGCAAGCCGCAACAAGCTGTTTGGCGTTGACAGCAGGCACCGTATCCTCTGACGGATCGATGCTTGTCACGTACTGCAACCAGGGCTCAGCGCCCATCGCATAAACATATACTTTTTGACTACCCAAGCTCTTGACGACCTCGATCCCACGCACCGCATCCGAGCCGTTCAAACGTCGCGTTTGATCTTTTTTACGATCAATCGGCATAGGTAATAGCGGCCCATAGGTCCAGCTAAACGGTGCGCCCTGGCACTCTTGACCTATAAATAACGTCTCAATGGGCCCCAGCATCTCTCTGAGATGTTCGTAAATAAAAGGTTCGAGGTTATTGCTGTCCGCGGCAAAAAGAAAGCTTTGTGAACCCGCATTGACGAGCCAAGCAGCCTTAGAACTAATGTCCAAATCGCCATGCTCTCCCAAAAACGGCAGAGCCGTGATCCGCATATCACCCGTCTCCACACAACCAAGTGGTTCGATTTCAACAACCTTTTTAAAACCAATCGACTGCAGCATCAGCTTGAGCGAGGGATCGGCCAGACCACCACCAGCAGTGGGTACGACGATCGTATCAATCTTGTAACGTAACGCCAACAAGGTTTCCAACAAGACATGATCAGCATGGTTGTGGGTCAATACAACATAATCGATACGCTCAGGTAAATCGGCTAAAACAAAACGCTTAATGCCCCCACTCGTTTCATAAGCAACGATGGGATCGACCAATACGTTGGTCCCATCGTTAGCCTCGACCAAGATACACGCGTGTCCAAAATAACGCCAACGTGTTCCGCCTTTGTGCGTACGATCTATCTTTGGGGGTGGAATGTCGGTGAGGAAATCCCGAAACTTTTCATTCGTGACTCCCGCTTGTGACAGCCGCTCTAGCACCGTATCAATTGGTTGAGGGGTCAAACGTAAGGCCGCCAAATAATCATAAATCTCGTCCGTAAAGGGACGCTCAAGCTCCACGGCATCCTGTCGCGGCAAACGAGGCGTACTAAATGCAAAAGAACGGTCATCACCCTTCGCTTGGTATATCAACGCTGACTGCGACGCAGGATTGAATGCGGGACTTCGATACAGCATCGGTTCAATCACACGTAAATCGGGATGCCCTCCCAATGTGTAAAACAATTCAACATAGCCACGAACAGGGGCGGGCAAGGCCTGATAAAGTTTTTCAATACTGAAGCCATCGGCCTGCTTTAAGACCATTCGATAGGCTTCTTTTAAAGCCTCACCAAAAGCAATCTGATGCTCTTGACGTTTCTTTGTTTGCGCGATCAGATCACGCACCTCATCGACAGCGTCGGTGGGAAGGTCGACGAAAGGCCCTCCTCGCAGGCTCGGATTTTTACAGGCGGCGGCATGAATATCAGGCGCGCTCACGAATGATTCAAGCAAAGTGAGATGACGAAACGGCACATTCAGCGCAGCCGTCGCAGGCGAGACCAAGTGTGACCATGCATACCAGCGCTCAATCAAAGGTTCGATCACAACATCGGACTTCAGGGTCACTAAATTTGACATACTCATTCCAAATAACTACGTTTCGATATCCACGGGAATGCAGAGTTGATACCCAATCCCCCAGACAGATTTAATGGCTGTATCTGCATCAGGTTCGGAGATCGAGGCCAATTTACGTCTCAAGCGGCTGACTAAACTTTCTAATGCATGCTTACCCATTTCTTCTTTGCTTGTACGCTGACTCAATATTTCAACAATCACGTCAGTATCAAGTGTGTGATTTTGTGCCTGAATCAAGCCCAACATAAATACTTTTTCACTATTGGTCAGTCTGGCACGCTGCCATGGCGCGGGTCCCGAGATTGAGCGGTCTTTCAGGCTCAGTTTCCAACGGTTATTCGTCACGTCTTTACTCAGCCGTCGTATCAGACTCCGCAGACCTGCCACGAGCTCCTCTGGTGAGATCGGTTTGTAAAAATAAATATCGGCGCCAGACTCATAACCTTTGATGCGATCCGCTATTGAACCACGCGCTGTCATCATAATGATCCCAACATTGGGAATGTTTTTACGTATGCGACTCGCAATGCTCAGGCCGTCTTCGCCTGACAGCGTAAGATCCAAGATAAAAATATCAATCGGTTCGGTAATCAGAAGCTCGTCGAGTGATTTGCCGTTCGCCACGCCAAATACCCGAAATCCGCATTCTTTAAGATGAAAAAATATCTCCTTGCGAAGCAAGGGATCATCCTCAACCAAGGCAATACGAACGTCATCGTGAACTTGAGCCATTGTGAACCGGACAGTGACGTATACAAGCTAAGGATTCTAATTGCCAAGGCACTCGTCACAGCACAAACCTCTCGCAGAAGCTCTCAGCGCTTCATTAAGGGTCATCACGCCTTTAAAAACTACTTTGGATCACAGGCGTAGTTTTTTAAGTTTTGCTCGACACTTCGAGGATTAATCGGCTGCCATGGGCTGTAGACCTTTTCAGTTTTCACAACCTGACCGCCCGCCAT
>JBIKOQ010000302.1:0-3254 GCA_044357955.1 Burkholderiaceae bacterium
ATGCCGGCGTGATACTCGCGTGCACAACTCGTATCGGCTGCGATCGCCATGCCACCGATCGACGTGGCGGCGATGGCGATGGCCTGAGTCATTTGCTCCTCGGATAATTGGAGGAGTTTGCCGACGGCGACCGTACCGCCAAACACCGTCGAGAAACTGCCATGAAAGCCTTTTTTCATGCGACCGGGTGTCAGTGACTCATCAATTCGACCAGCGACTTCGTAGCCAATGATCATCGCCTCCAGAACTTGCATGCCGGAAGCGCCGATATGTTCGGCCATCGCGATAGAGGTTGTTGAAATAATGGTACCGATGTGAGCGATACTACGCATATCGCTATCGTCGGAGGCAGCGGCGTCGCTGGCGAGGGCATTGACTTTGGCCGCAGCCGTCACGGGTAATTTGCAGTTTTTAAACCAGACCGTTGCTTGAGGTACGCCACCGTCCTCTAGTGCCAGCTCCCTGATGATTGCTGCAGAATCGATATCGATGCCAGCGGCAACGCTCGCAAGGGTACTTGAAATACACATTTCGGCGCGCTCAAGCGCAAGAGGAGGAAGATCCAATATGTGAGTTTGCACTGCAAAGCGTGCCAAAGTGCCGGCGATCGTCATTTATATCCTTGGTTTTATTTGTTAGGATGACAAGCTAGTCGTAAATATCACGTAACGTAAGACAAAGAATAATTAAATCACGAGACTCAATCAAGGATGTTGTTATGAACACCTCGCAAACCCTGTGTGCCCATGTGCATAACAGTCGTTGGGAACATATCGCTCAGTCGGTTCGACACGAGGCTAAACGTTCATTGCTGAATTATTTTGCAGTCGGTTTTGCTGGTGCGTATGATCCAACCATTGAAAAGCTAGTGGGAATGTACACGGCTTTTTCTGCGAATCAGCAAGCCTCGATCATTGGACGCCCTGAGCGCACAGACATGTTGAATGCTGCAGCATTAAACGCGATGAGTGCAAATGTGTTTGATTTTGACGATACGCATCTTCGGACAGTGATTCATCCTACAGCTCCTATTGCAGCGGCATTGCTCGCTTATGCAGAGGTTCATCCCGTCACGGGTCGCGATTTTCTTCAGGCCTTGATTCTTGGTATGGAAGTCGAATGTCGAATTGGGAATGCGATTTCTCCTTATCATTATGGTCGTGGATGGCATATCACATCAACCTGTGGCGCCTTAGGAGCCGCCATTGCGGTAGGTTGGTTATTGCGTTTAAACCCGACGCAGTTGAATTGGGCGCTTGGTGGGGCAGCGAACCAAGCGTGTGGAATTGTTGAGACCTTAGGGACGATGGCAAAAAGTCTAAGTGTCGGCAACGCAGCGCGTAATGGCCTGTTGTCGGCCTTGTTAGCCGCCAAGGATTTCGATGGGCCTGTTGCACCCCTTGATGGTGTGCGTGGGTTTTTGAATGTGATGGGCGAAAAGCCAGAGCTCGCAGGCATCAACGCACAGTTTGGTGAGCACTGGGAGATGGCTTTAAATACTTACAAGCCATACCCTTGCGGTATTGTCTTGAATCCTGTCATAGAAGCTTGTCTGCAATTTGCCGCCCGCGAAGAAGTCGTCAGCCATCTTGGGCAAGGATTACAAAGTGTGGAAATCACAGGTCAAAAATTATTGCGTGATCGGACTGATCGACCCGGGATCAAAACAGGTCGAGAATCGCAAGTCAGTGCTCAGCATGCCGTGCCAGTTTCGCTCCTGAGGGGGCGGGCTGGCATTCAAGAGTTTAGTGATAAGGCTGTCCAGGATCCAGCAATACGCGAACTCGGAGAAAAAGTCAGATTCACGGTAGACGACAGCATGTCGATTGATGCCGCCAAAGTCACTTTGCATTTTATGGATAGACCCTCCATGACTGTTTCAGTTGAAAAGGCGAGGGGATCAACCGATCGACCCTTGATGGACCAGGATATCGAACAAAAATTGATGGACCTCAGTACGCAGGCTCAGTCAGGTGGCGCTCAAGAAAAACTGATCCGCTCAATTTGGGAAATTGAAACACTCGACAATGTCGGCGCTTTGATGGCGCTGGCGCGCCAAGCCTGACGGACTCTGCAGATGACGAAATTCGCGATTAAAAAATCCTACCTTGTCCATTTTATTGGCGTAGGCGCCATGGGCGGTCCAATGGCCCAGCGTTTATTGGAAGGCGGGCATACTGTCAGGGTGTTTGATACCAATCAAGAGCGCGTTGACGACTTTAGTGCCAAGCATGGCAAGCAGACCGCAGGCGTGTCTGCCCAGGTCGGAGTGGATGCCGATTTTGTCGTAATGATTTTGCCCAACAGCAGCGTTGTTGAGCGGGTGCTTTTTGGTGCAGATGGCTTGGCTACAAGATTAAAAACAGGATCAATGGTCGTGGATATGACTTCTGGTCAACCAGAGATGACGCTGACGATGGGCATGCGTTTAGCTGAATTAGGCGTTGCTTTGATCGATGCACCGGTGTCGGGTGCAGTACCTCGGGCACAAAATGGCACGCTTACCATCATGACGGGCGGTCAATCAGAAGCCATTGATCATGCCGAATCATTGTTGTCTCTGATGGGGACCGTCACGCGAACGGGGGCGCTGGGTTCTGGTCACGCAATGAAGGCGCTTAATAATCTAGTTTCCTGCGCGGGTTATCTGATCGGAATCGAGGCGTTGATTATTGGTTCTAAGTTTGGCCTAGACCCCAACGTGATGGTCGATGTGTTGAATAGCTCAACGGGTATGAACAATAGTACTCAGAAAAAATTTAAGCAGTACGTTTTATCTAGAAAATTTGATTCCGGATTTCCTTTGCACATGATGGTCAAAGACATCGCAATTGCAATGGGTTTGGCGAGAAATCTTGGAGTGCCAGCCCCTTTTGGTCACTTGTGTCTTGACCTGTGGAGCGGAGCAAAGGGAGTATTAGGTCCTAACGTGGACCACACTGAAGTCGCCCGCCTAAGCGAACAACTCGCGGGATGGGAAATTCCTGAGTCATGATGCTAAAAAACCAAATTACTTTGTTGAGTCAATATCGCTCACTGATTGTGATGCTTTATTTTCTTATGATCTTGGTATTGGGGATGGCCACCTTTATCCATTATGGGATGTCGGCAGACGAACTGATTAGCCGAGCAAATGGTGGCATGAGTTTAAGTTACATCGCTGAAAAGTTCGATATCACATGGTTAAAAAACGATCCGGTCTTATCCGCCTTCAATATTCCGCTTAACGAGTATTACGACCGCGACTATGGCGT
>JBIKOQ010000209.1:0-4095 GCA_044357955.1 Burkholderiaceae bacterium
GACAGCCTCACTTTTACCCCAGCCGACGGCGCAAATCGCGACCTCAAACGGTGCAATCGCGCGTGGCCAAACGATACCTTTGGCATCGTGGTTTTGCTCGATGGCGGCACCTAGAATACGCGTGACTCCGATGCCATAGCAGCCCATCTCCATGAGCGCCGGTTTACCATTTTCATCGAGGAAAGTCGCCTTGAGTGCTTCGGAGTATTTCGTCCCAAGATAAAAGACATGACCGACTTCGATCCCGCGCTGGATGGCGAGCGTCCCCTGGCCGTCCGGTGCGCGGTCACCTTCAACCACATTGCGCAGATCGGTCACCAAACTGGGCTCGGGTAAGTCTCGTACCCAATTCACGCCTGTTAGGTGCGCACCTTCTTGATTGGCGCCACAAATAAAGTCGTGCATCTTGGCGACAGTCAGATCAGCCACGATACGCACGGGTTTTTTGGTTGCGACAGGACCCAGATAACCAGGCTTGCAACCAAAGTATTCGACAATTTCACCCTCAGTGGCAAAACGGAAGCCTTTATTCAGTCCCGCAACCTTACCGACTTTAATTTCGTTGAGTTCGTGATCGCCGCGAAGCAGTAAGAGCCAGATTTGCGCAGACTTGCCTTCTTGTTCCGTGGCGAGCACGATGGATTTCACAGTATGGCTCAGGGGCACCTTGAGCAGCTCCGCGACCATTTCACATTTAGTAGCCTCGGGTGTGGCAACAGACTGCATCGGTGCACCTGGGACCGTACGTTCACTGATTAGGCAGGGCGCAGGTGCCAACTCGATATTGGCGGCATAGTCTGAGTGAGGGTCGTAGACGATCAGATCTTCGCCAATATCTGCGATCACCTGAAACTCGTGGCTCTGGGAGCCACCGATCGAACCGGTGTCCGCCGCAACTGCGCGAAAGGTCAGGCCCAGGCGTTCGAAAATACGCATGTAGGCATCAAACATCACCTGATAACTTTTTTGCGCGCCTGCGACGTCACGATCAAAGGAGTAGGCATCCTTCATGGTGAACTCACGTCCGCGCATCACACCAAAACGCGGGCGACGCTCGTCGCGAAATTTTGTCTGGATATGATAAAAATTGACGGGTAAATGGCGCCAACTTTGAATCTCGTTGCGCGCGATATCGGTAATGACTTCTTCGGAGGTTGGTTGCAACACAAAATCGCGGCCATGGCGATCTTTGACGCGTAACAGTTCGGGGCCGTACTGCTCCCAGCGCCCAGACTCGATCCAAAGTTCGGCGGGCTGCACGACGGGCATTAAAAGCTCGAGCGCTCCGGCCGCGTCCATTTCTTCACGGATGATGTGTTCGACTTTTCGAATCACACGCAGGCCAAGCGGCATGTAGTTGTATATGCCTCCTGCGAGTTTGCGAATCATGCCGGAACGCATCATGAGCTGATGGCTCGCGATTTCTGCGTCGTTGGGGGCTTCTTTGAGAGTGCTGATGTGATAAGTGGATGCGCGCATTGTTTGCTAAAAAATTTATTAAGGCAAATTGCCCAACAGGTACGTATAATTAAATGCAATTGTATTGAATTCGCTGGGAGTGGCCATGCTTGATCGCGAAGGCTACCGTCCTAATGTCGGAATCATCCTCGTTAATCAAAAAAATGAGGTCTTTTGGGGTAAGCGTATCAGGGAACATGCTTGGCAGTTCCCTCAAGGTGGCATCAAACACGGCGAGAGTCCGGTTCAAGCCATGTTTCGCGAGCTTCACGAAGAGGTCGGTTTAAAGCCCGACCATGTCCGCATTCTGGGACGCACAAGAGAGTGGTTGCGTTACGACGTGCCGGATACCTTTATCCGCCGTGAGTCGCGCGGGCATTACAGAGGGCAAAAACAGATCTGGTTTTTGCTGAGGATGCTTGGGCGCGACATAGACGTCAAGTTGAGAGCGACCCCGCACCCGGAGTTTGATGCGTGGCGTTGGAGTCATTACTGGGTGTCTCTCGAAGCTGTGATTGATTTTAAGCGTGACGTTTACACGCAGGCGCTCAACGAACTCTCACCCTTGATTTTTAAGCGTGGCCAAGAGTCACGCTGTGAATCATCGGTAGCGGTGGGGCCACTCGGTGCCGAAACGCCCACCTCACAGATCCAAGATCACGTTTAAAAGCACCGTTTTATAAACGCGTATCCTATTCACATAAAAAAATGACGCTTAAACCTTAAGCGTCATTTGAAATGCTTAATGACTAAGCAACGCTTACTTTAGTCGCTTGATCAGGCTTGAAGTATCCCAGCGCGATCCACCCATTTTTTGTACGTCAGCATAAAACTGATCAACCAGCGCAGTCACAGGGACACGTGCGCCATTACGGCGAGATTCGTCCAAAACGAGACTCAGATCCTTGCGCATCCAGTCCACCGCAAAGCCGAATTCGAACTGATCGTCGACCATGGTGTTGCCACGGTTTTCCATCTGCCAGCTTTGCGCCGCACCTTTGTTGATGACATCGAGCACTAGTTTCATATCCAGGCCCGCAGCCTGACCAAAGGCAATGCCCTCGGACAAACCTTGAACCACGCCAGCGATACAGATTTGATTGACCATTTTGGCGAGTTGCCCCGCGCCGATCGGGCCGACTAGCGTGACGGCACGAGCCATCACGGCCATCACATCGCGCACTTGAGCAAAGTCGTTCGCATCGCCGCCGCACATGATGGTGAGCATGCCGTTGACCGCACCCGCTTGGCCGCCAGAGACGGGTGCATCGATAAACTTGATCGATTTGCCCTGAGCAATACTATGCAGTTCGCGAGCAACGGAGGCCGATGCTGTCGTGTGATCGACATAGGTCGCACCTGCATGCATACCCGCAAAAGCACCGTCGTTGCCGAGCACGACACTACGCAAATCATCGTCATTGCCCACACAGGAAAAAACGATCTCTGCACCGCTTGCAGCTTCACGAGGTGTCGCACAAGCACGACCACCAAACTCTTTGACCCAGGCTTGCGCCTTTTGAGCGTTGCGGTTGTAGACCGTGACCTGATGACCCGCCTTAGCCAGATGACCTGCCATCGGCAGACCCATCACCCCCAAGCCTAAAAATGCGACTTTACGGGGTGTAGAGGCTTCGTAGGTTTTGCTGTTGATCGATGCCACAGATTAAGTTTCCTCGAAAATCTCACGCTTCTTCTTGAGAGAAGGCAGTGAAATGATGATCACCAGAAGGGCTGCAACGCCGAGCAGTGAGGCTGACAGAGGACGCTCAAGGAAAGTCATGAAGTTACCTCGAGACAGGAGTAAGGCTCGCCGGAAGTTTTCTTCCATCAGAGGTCCCAATACCAAGCCCAGCAGCAATGGTGCGCCTTCGCATTTCAGCTTAGACCAAAGATAACCCACGATACCGAAGATCGCCGTGATAATGATGTCAAAAACGTTGTAGTTCAGCGAGTACACCCCGATGGTACAAAACAGCAGAATAGCGGGGTAAAGCACGCGGTAGGGGACGGTCAGTAGCTTGATCCAGATACCGATCAGCGGCAAGTTCAGCACCACCAACATCAGGTTACCGATCCACATTGAGGCGATCAGACCCCAGAATAGTTGTGGGTGACTGGTCATCACTTGAGGACCAGGCTGGATGTTGTGAATGGTCATTGCGCCGACCATCAGTGCCATCACTGCATTACCAGGAATGCCGAGAGTCAGCAAAGGGATAAACGAAGTCTGCGCGCCTGCGTTGTTGGCCGACTCAGGACCTGCCAAACCGGCAGGGTGACCTTTACCGAAACGCTCAGGGTTCTTGGAGAGTTTCTTTTCGATGGTGTAGGAAGCGAATGATGACAACACTGCACCACCACCGGGCAAGATACCCAACACCGAACCGACCGCTGTGCCACGAATGACGGCAGGCCATGACTCTTTGAATTCTTGCTTGTTTGGATAAAGCGAACCGATTTTGGAGTCCACCTCGACGCGGTTTTCTTTTTGCTCGAGGTTGGTCATGATTTCGGTGAAACCGAACACGCCCATGGCGACGATGGCAAAACCCACGCCGTCTTGCAATTCGGGGATGCCGAAGTCAAAACGCGCCACGCCGGAGTTGACGTCCGTACCGACCATACCCAGCAACA
>JBIKOQ010000208.1:0-4095 GCA_044357955.1 Burkholderiaceae bacterium
ATGCCATCAATTGGCATGTTTTATGATCAAGCTCAGCGGGCTCAAGCAACTTGCCCCGTACCTCCTCGACGGCCAAGGTCATTTCAGGAGCGGTCGCCATGCCAAGCGCGAGGCGATTTTTAATACGCTCCGGGACAAAGCCCAGGCTCTCAATATAGCCAGCCTCAATTTTTTCAATCGGTGTCGACATTCAGGCTCTCCCTTTAAATGGAGCAAAGTCATAAAGTTTTTCGGGGTTGCTCACAAAGAGCTTAGTACGTACCTCTTCATTTGGAATCCATGTTTCAAGGAGATCAGCCAAATCAATGTCATTGGGCATGTCTTGGTGGATACCAGGATGAGGCCAATTGGTGCCCCACACACACTGATCGGGAAACTCGGTCAGCAAGGTTTGGGCAAAGGGTTTCATGTCCAGATAGTCTGGTGGTGTCGCATCGGAGCAACGGTACCAACTCGAAATTTTTACCCACGTGTTGGGTTTACGTGAGAGAAGCCTTCGAACCACAGAGAACTGTTCAGAATGAATCGTTTGGCCACCCCTGACGCGCCCCATATGATCAATCACTAAACCGACTGGACACTGCATAAGACGTTGCTCGAGGCTGAGCCAGTCTGCGGCGTCTTTGACATTGATTTCGATATGCCAACCCACTTCAGCGCAAAGGCGAGCGATGGCTTCGAGATCCTTGGTGGTGGCGCCTGTTGGGAACTGATCCATCAGGCGCGCAGCACGAAATCCTAACGCATGCAGACGTTTTAAATGCTCAACACTATCGTGAGGCGAGATCGCAGCAACAGCCCGAAAGCGGTCTGGATCGGTTTGTATAAAGTCTTCAGTAATGCTGTTGTCAAACCCATAGGCAGAACCATGCACCTGTACCCCTCGATCCACGCCGAGCGCAGCATGTACGCGCAGCCACTCTTGCCGTGTACAGATAGGAGGCGTGTATTTACGACCAGCATCTAGCGGATATTGATCGAACAAATCGAAGATATGCGCATGACAATCAATCGTGCCTGCAGGCAAACGCCTTTTGGGTGCGCGAAGATTTGAGTCGGGAGGTAAAGGTGTTTGATTCATGGTGAAAGTGTTTAATTAGTTATTGAGCTGAATATTGGCGGCTTTACCAACAGCTTGAGAGTTTGCAAAATCTTTGTTCACATAATTTTGAAACTCTGCTTGATCCATATTCAAAATCTCAACACCGAGAGATTCAAATTGTTTTCTGATCTCGGGTCTTTGCATCGCTTGTTTAAGGGCAGCATTGATTTGTTTAACGACGGCAGGTGGCGTCCCAGCAGGCGCGAAAATACCTGTATATGTTGTCATGTCAATGTCTTTGACGCCCAGCTCCTGTAGCGTGGGCACATTGGGCAGTCCAGCAGAGCGCGCTTTAGTCGTGACAGCCAGTGGTGTGATGGCACCGCTTTTGATATGCGGCATGGAGGCTGTCATTTGATCAATCATGGTTTCAACTTGACCGCCAATCAGATCAGTAATAGCTGGGCCACTGCCTTTATAGGGAACGTGATTAAGTTTTGTGCCGGAATTGAGTGCGATGAGCTCAATCGCTAAATGTTGTGTTGAGCCGACGCCTGCGGAGGCGACGTTCAGCGCACCCGGATTGGCTTTGGCTTTAGCAGCGAAATCGGCATAGTTTTTAATTGGACTTTTGCCAGAGGCTGACAAAACGAGCGGAACAGAATGAATCGGTCCCACCGCGATCAAATCTTTCGTTGGGTTGTAGGGTGGGTTGGAAACAAGTGCCGGTCCAATCGAGATAGAACCGCTTGAACCCAACAGGAGGGTATAGCCATCAGGCGTTGACTTCGCAACGCGCGATGAGCCGATAAAGCCTCCTGCACCCGGCCGGTTTTCAACCACGACAGACTGACCAAGGATTTCAGCCATAGCAGGCGCGATCGCACGCGCGGTGATGTCGACATTACCCCCAGGCGCCCACGGAACAACGATAGAAATCGGCTGTCTCTTTGGGAAATCCTGGGCAATTGAGGGGCTCGCCATCAGCGCAAAGCTGGCGAGTGCGGCGATGGCATAAAGGTTTTTGTGCATTGAAAGTCTCCGAATGAACCAAGATAAAAGGCCTGAACATTGTTGTTTGCGTTCCTTATAACAGGTATAACAATGGTCTACAAATAGAACAATAGGGAGCAGTCATGTCATTTATTCAGGCGCAAGGTGCCAAACTTTTTGTGCAGGATACTGGGTCAGGTTGCCCGATTGTTTTTGTGCATGAAATGGGTGCTGACTATCGTGAATGGGAAGCACAGGTTCGCTGGTTTTCTCGACGCTATCGGTGCGTGGCCTATAGCGCACGGGGCTATCTTCCCTCGGAGGTCCCTAGCGACCCTAACCTTTACGGACTCGAATTTGCTGCCGATGATATTGCCGCAGTGATTCGAGGCCTCAATTTAGGGCAAGCGCACGTCGTAGGCCTAAGCATGGGTGCTTATGCGGCGCTTCGATTTGGCATGAAATACCCTGAGCTTGCACGCTCACTTGTCGTAGCAGGCGTTGGGTCAGGCTCACTCGCGCAAGACAGAGAGGAGTTCGTGGCCAAGTGTAGAGCTCAAGCAGATCTTTTTTTAAAAGCAGGTTCAGCTGCCGTCGCGCCGCAAATCGGCAATGCACCAACCAGGATTGGCTTGCTTAAAAAGGATCCCCTCGGTTGGCACAGCTTTGTCAATCACTTGTCCGAGCATGACCCTGTTGGTATGGCACATACCTTGAACATGTACCAGGCAAGTCGGCCTTCTATCCAGAGCTTTGACGCACAGATTCGTCTGATGAAGGTTCCTACGCTTTTAGCGGTGGGTGATTTGGATAATCCTTGTCTTGATACAAATATCTATCTCAAGCGAGCATTACCCAACGCGCAACTCTGGGTGTGTCCTAATACGGGCCATGCGATTAATCTTGAAGAACCCGCGGCCTTTAATGAAGCCGTTCAAAACTTTTTATGTGGTTTAGGATAAAGTGTATGCAAGGCCACTAGAGTCTTCAGGGAGACCATGTTGAACATCACTGCAATTACAGCGATTCCGCTGTCATTTCGCCTCGACCAGGGTAAAACCGTCACGATGGGAATTGGGAGCACCACCAAGCGAGATGCGATTATTGTTCGCGTCGAAACTTCGGAGGGCATCACGGGCTATGGCGAGGCGCATCCGGGGCGGAGTCCTGGTGCGGTAGTCAGCTTGATTCACAACACACTAGCCCCCATGCTGATCGGTATGAAAGCCACTGACTGTGTGGGTGTCTGGAAACGTGTGCACCGGATGCAACTCTCGAGTCATGGTGTGGGGTCAGGTGCCTCTCTTGCCTTGGCCGGTATCGACATGGCGATGTGGGACATCCGTGGCAAGGCTGCAAACATGCCTCTTTATGAACTGCTTGGAGGCAGCAAAAGACGTTTGCCGGCTTATGCAGGCGGGATTTCCTTGGGGTATCAGCCAAAAGAGTCGTTAGCAGAGGAAGCCCAAGAGTACGTGGCGCGAGGCTACAAAGCCATCAAACTCAGGCTCGGCGATACGGCCGCTAAAGATATCGAACGCGTGCTGCATGTGCGCAAGGTGCTCGGGGACGATATCGACATTTTGACGGATGCAAATACAGCCTACACCATCGCAGATGTCAGACGTGTCTTGCCCGTTCTAGCCGAAATCAAAGCAGGTTGGCTAGAGGAGCCCTTCGCATGCAGTGATTTTGCCTCCTATCGCGAAGCTGCAAAAATTACCTCACTGGTGCCGATCGCAGCAGGTGAGAATCACTACACACGCTTTGAGTTTGCTCAACTTCTCGAAGCGGGTGACATCCGGATTTGGCAGCCTGATTTATCTAAGTGCGGGGGTATCACAGAAGGTTTGGCGATCGCTGCCCTCGCCTCCTCGCATCGCATCCCCATGAATACGCATAGCTCTGCGACAGGGTTGAATCATGCAGCCACGATTCATTTTGCTTCAGCAATTGAAAACACGCAGTATTTCGAGGCCTGTGTGTCGCACTACAACCCTCTGCGGGATATGTTTGGCGTCAGTTTTGAGATTGGGCAGGACGGCTGTGTCGAGCCTCTG
>JBIKOQ010000211.1:0-4054 GCA_044357955.1 Burkholderiaceae bacterium
TGAGCCGGTATAGGCCAAGACCACGAATGCAAAGCCGACTAGTGTGTAGCGCAGAGCGGTACGTCCGCGCCATCCACGCAGATGTCGACCCACAATCAGGATGCCAAAGGTCAACCACGATAGCAACGTAAAAATCGATTTGTGATCGAGTGGCAACCATTTTCCGGAAAGGGAGAGAGAAATCAAGGCACCCGAAATCAAGGTAAAGCTCAGGGCGGCAAAAGCGATCCAAATCAAGCGAAATAAAATCTGCTCTTGCGCTAGAAGTGGCGGCTGGGCATCCAGAAGGCGTCCAACGACTAAGTGAAGCGCGCCAGGCGGGGTGAGACGGTCTTGGCGGGGAAAATGGAGTCTGCGATCGAGGCCCGACATCAGCATGGCCTGCAAGGCCGCAATGGTGACCAGCGCATAGGCGGACAAGGCAATCAGTAAGTGGATCCGTAAACCCGTATCTTGTGTGTGAGCAATCACTTTAGACTGGGGAAATAAGGCCGCGAGCAGGCAAACTGCTGCACCGACAGGTAAAAGCAAGAGTTGAAGACCGTCGACGCGGATGATTAAGCTTTCTAACCAATACACCAACATGCCGATCCAGACGGCCGCAGAAAGGGCGAGCGCCCAGCCGATTCGCAGGTTGCCTTCATGGAGGACCGTATGCCACAGGGCAATACCGTGCAAAATAATGGCGAAAAGGAGTCCCACGCGCGCGAGGCTGCCAGACTTGACGCTAGGTGAGTCCGACGAAAGCGAGCGAAAAAGGCCTAAAGCGAGGGCAGCATAGGCCACCGCAGCGAGGGAGTGAAATACAATACCGTAAGACATATGTCTAGTGTAAAGCGAAACCGTCACCATGCTTGAAAATCTCACCCAACGTCTCTCCCGTGTCGTCAAGACGATGCGAGGCGAAGCACGTCTCACAGAAACCAATACTCAGGACATGCTGCGCGAGGTCCGCCTTGCGCTGCTGGAGGCCGATGTTTCCTTACCCGTTGTGCGCGATTTTGTCGCGCGGGTCAAGGAAAAAGCGTTGGGCGAGGAGGTAGTAGGTAGCTTGTCCCCCGGGCAGGCGCTTGTCGGTGTGGTGCACCGCGAGCTGACCGCTTTGATGGGGGGTGATTTAGGGGCTGATGCGAGTGAGTTGTCACTAGCCATGCAGCCGCCCGCGATTATTTTGATGGCCGGTCTGCAAGGGGCGGGTAAAACCACCACCACCGGCAAGCTCGCACGTTGGCTCGCCGAGGGCAACCATGTGCAAAACGGACGTAAGACGGGCAAAAAGAAAGTCGCGGTGGTTAGCGCCGACGTCTACCGCCCCGCTGCGATTGAACAGCTTAAAACGGTTGCCGAACAAGTCGGCGTCGAATGGATTGCTTCGGACATTTCGCAAAAGCCCGAGGAGATCGCCCGTAATGCGGTGGATTACGCCCGCCGTCATCATTTCGATGTACTGATTGTCGACACGGCTGGTCGCTTGGGTATTGACGAGGCCATGATGCGCGAGATCCGCGCGTTGCATGATTTTCTCAACCCCATTGAAACCTTGTTTGTCGTAGACGCCATGCAGGGTCAGGACGCGGTCAATACCGCACGCGCCTTTGGCGAGGCCTTGCCCCTGACCGGTGTGGTGCTAACAAAGCTTGACGGTGACGCCCGCGGCGGTGCCGCCTTATCCGTTCGGCATGTGACCGGCAAGCCGCTCAAGTTTGTAGGCGTGTCCGAAAAACTCGACGGCCTCGAGCCTTTCCATCCAGAGCGCATGGCCCAGAGGGTCTTGGGCATGGGTGACATCGTGTCGCTGGTGGAGCAAGCGCAGAAAAATATCGACGTCGCCGAGGCGCAAAAGCTTGCTGCCAAGATGAAATCCGGCGACAAGTTTGATCTAAATGATTTTCGCGATCAACTCTCGCAAGTTAAAAAGATGGGTGATATGGGGTCGCTTCTTGAAAAGCTACCCGCCCAATTTGCCCAAGCCGCAGGCCAATTACAAGGTGGTCAGGCAGAAAAGCAATTACGACGCACCGAGGGTATTCTGAACTCGATGACGCCGCTTGAGCGTGCCAAGCCCGATTTGCTCAAGGCCTCCCGCAAGCGCCGTATCGCAGCGGGTGCTGGCGTACCCGTCCAAGAAGTCAATCGCATGCTTAATCAGTTTGAGCAAATGCAAGGGATGATGAAGCAAATGAAAAAAGGCGGCATGGCCAAGATGATGCGCGCCATGGGCGGCATGAAAGGTCTTGGCAAGCTAGGTGGTTTTGGCCGTTAGTTAGGCGGTTTTGGCCTTTAGTCGCCGGTCTTTTTAAAAATCAGATCCCAGACCCCGTGACCAAGACGCAGACCGCGATTTTCAAACTTGGTCAGCGGACGGTACTCAGGCCTGGGTGCGAAGCCTTCGCAGGTGTTCGAGAGGGTTTTCTCTCCCGACAGTACATCCAGCATCTGATGGGCATAGTGCTCCCAATCCGTCGCGCAGTGGATGTAGGCGCCTGGGGCCATCCTGCTGGCCAATAGCGCAATCAAAGGCGGTTGAAGCAAACGACGTTTGTGGTGACGTTTTTTCGGCCAAGGATCCGGAAAATAAATATGCACGCCTGCCAAGGTTTCGGGGAGGATCATGTCGCGCAGCACTTCGACCGCATCATGCTGAATCAGGCGTACATTGGTGAGGCTCGAGGCTTCGATGCGTTTGAGCATGGCACCCACGCCTGCATTAAACACCTCGACTCCAAGAAAATGATCCTGCGGTCTAGCGAGTGCGATTTGCTCGGTGGTTTCACCCATGCCAAAGCCAATCTCCAGGATCGTGGGGGCAGTACCGCCAAATGTTTCGGTCAGATCCAGCGGGCTGGGTCGATAGGCGATTGACCATTTGCTCAGAAACGCGTCGAGCGCTTCTTGTTGGCCCTTGGTCATGTGGCTGCGTCTGTTGACGAAACTACGAATATGAAGAGGATGCATCCTTAACCGCCTCCGACGGCAACAACAATTTCAAGTCGATCGCCTGCCTCAAGTTGCACGCTGGCATAGGTACTTTTGGGGACGATTTCACCATTGCGTTCGACCGCAATACGTTTGCCCGTATAGCCGAGCGTATCGATGAGCGCCGAGACAGAAAGGGGACCGGAGAGGGTCTTGGGTTGGCCATTGAGTACGATATTCATGCCAATATTGTAGTGGGTATAATTTCAAGCGTGGACCTTGCATGGCCCCATCCCTCGATCGATACCGATGACACAAATTTTCAACATTGCCGCCTACAAGTTCGTTTCCCTTGAAAATCTCGAGCAGCGCCGTCTTGCTCTGCTTGAGCAAACCCAAGCGCAGGCGATCAAAGGGACGATTCTGTTGACGCCCGAGGGGATCAATCTATTTTTGGCGGGCAACCAGCAAAACATCCATCAGTTTTTAGTCTGGCTGCGTCAGGATCCAGCTTTTGCCGACCTTGAGGTCAAGTACAGCGTATCTCCGGACGTCCCATTCAAGAAAATGCTGATCAAAATCAAGCGCGAGATTATCCGCATGAATCACCCGACGATTCGTCCCGAGGCCGGACGGGCCCCTGCGGTCGATGCGCAGACCGCTGCGCGTTGGATCACAGAGGGCTGCGACGATACGGGACGACCCGTTGTATTGCTGGATACGCGCAATGATTTCGAAGTCGAAGCAGGGACCTTCGTTGGCGCGATCAATTGGCAGCTCACCAAGTTCACCGAGTTTCCTCAAGCAGTGCTCGATCACAAAGACGAGCTTGCTGGGAAAACGGTCATCAGTTTTTGCACAGGCGGTATCCGCTGCGAAAAAGCCGCGATTTTTATGGGTGAAGTGGGCATTGAAAATGTCTACCAACTAGATGGCGGCATTCTCAAGTATTTCGAGGAAACGGGTGGGGTAGGTTACCAGGGCAATTGTTTTGTGTTTGACGAGCGCCGGACACTTGACCCGACGCTTCAGCCGCAACCCCTGACCTAAGGTCAATTCGCGTCGGTCAGCGAATCCGCATCCCAGGCTGTGCGCCTGACTCAGGATCCAAAACGTAAATACCCGGCTGTGCCTTGGG
>JBIKOQ010000212.1:0-4038 GCA_044357955.1 Burkholderiaceae bacterium
CGGCATACTCTTTACTGGTCGTGATACCGAGAGGCAAGGTGATTGCAGCCCCGACAATGACGATCTGCCAGCCCCAAAAGGTAAATGGGATCAACAATCCACCAAACAAGCGTGCCTGACAAGTCCTCTGAACGACATAATAAGAAGCTGCAAACAAAGCACTACCGCCAAACGCAAAAATGACCGCATTCGTATGAAGCGGCCTAATCCGTCCGTAAGTCAGCCATGGAATATCAAAATTAAGTTCAGGCCAAAGCAGTTGAGCGGCCAGAATCACACCCACCAACATCCCCACGACACCCCAAACAACCGTCATGATGGCAAACTGCCTGACGACTCCATAGTTAAAGGTCTCGACCGTCACAGCGTTTGAGCGAGCCATGTTTATTTCCTTTTTAATGATATGTGTCTGACCGTCCGGTCATCGTCGAGCAAAATAGATTGACTCGCGGTATCAGGATCGTCGTACTGACCGGAAAATACGGCCCACCACAACATGCCTCCCACCAACGCGATGACAGCAAGCGATAAAGGCAAAAGCAAATACAGTATTTCCAAAATAATTCCTAGGACTGAGCCTTGGGATGGAACCCTTGAGGTGCCATCGTATTTAAAGCGTTGTGAGGAACTGCGTAGAGACGCCAGGCATTGACCACAACAGCCACGGAGGAGATCAACATCAACAAGGCGGCGAGCCAAGGCGTCACCCAGCCAACAGCCGCTAGAGGCATGGTCAATACGTGCCAAGTCAGTGAACCGTATAGGTTTTGACGTGTGACCCGGCGTGTACGCACAAACAATACGGCGCGTTGCTCATCCGTCATCGCAGGGTATGCCGCGAGACTTGCATGCGTTGCGGCAAGAGACATCGGAGCGGCTAAGGCCAGCGCACAAGGACAGCTCATCACGAGCAGCGAGACCAGAATGGATAAGGCATGCTCCGGATATGTCATCCACCAAAAACCGGAAATGACAAAAGCAAAGCCTAACTGAGCAAGGATGAAGACCGTTGCAACACGATCAGACTGTGCGACCAAAGGTTGGCAAAGCGCATCAAGCTGCGCCCCCGCCCGGGATACTTCGACCGACTGCCTGGCTCGAGCCTCAACATAACGGGCCGTGAGCAGAAAGGCGACGAACATCGTCACCGAATCAAAATACACCTCTCCTCGACCTGTGATCGTGGCGTAAGCACTCGGAATGAAGGCCGCCAAGATACTGGTAGCGACAGGAATATCCATCGTGACGCGCCGCTCTGAAAAAGCTGTCAAAACGCCCTGCCAGACGGGCCAGGCCGCATACAACACCACAGGGACGGTCAGCGCAAGACTTGCCCAATTCATCAAAAAAATAGCCCAGTCAAGGACCTCGAGACTATCATTGGGACCGGCTTCGATACGCAGATATCCGGGGAGAGCAAACATCATGACCTGCATCATGGCAAGCCACGCCAGACCCAGCCTGACGAGACCCCTGCGCCGTCCGGATATCTCGACGGGACTGAGCGGGCGATTTAACGCAAAAATTGATTGAACCTTCATGAATAAATTCTAGGTGTTGTAGGTGTATCTCCGCTTTGATCTAAATCAACTAGGTAAAATTAAGTTTATTTTCTTGTTGTGATTCGATGAAACTTCCCGCGCACGATCTTCCTCTTGGACAAGAGGTTGCCTATCCAACCTCCTACGACCCGAGTTTGCTGTTTCCCATTGGGCGTGACCAGGGGCGCACACAGTTCGCGCCTGTCATGGCTTTGTCTTCACTGCCTTTTTCAGGATGGGATCTCTGGAATGCCTACGAAATGTCGTGGCTGACCCCGCAAGGCATGCCGCAAGTCGCGATATTGCGCCTGATCGTTGATTGCACGAGCCCCAACATCATCGAATCCAAATCCCTGAAGCTTTATCTCAACAGTTTCAATCAGACCGCCTTTGCTTCAACTGAACAGATGCTTGACACTATGCGCAAGGATCTCTCTAGAGCCGCAGGCAAACCTGTCTCAGTCGAGCTCATCCCCACACGTGATTTTGCGAATTTGCAGATCGAGGAATCCATCGGTTTGGATCTTGATGCACAAGCACTCACGATCGATTGTTACGAGCCCAATGCTGATCTGCTTTGTTTAGCGGCCGCACCGAATGGCTACACACCAAACGTGAGCGAGTCTCTTTTTTCGAGGCTATTGAAGTCCAATTGCCCAGTGACCTCGCAGCCCGATTGGGCCTGTGTGCAGATTGACTACACCGGTCCAAAAATTGATCCTGCCGGACTGCTGAAATACATCATCTCTTTTCGCATGCACAACGGTTTTCACGAGCAATGCGTTGAAACGATCTTTATGGATATTTTGTCGCGGTGTCAACCTCAAGCTCTGTCCGTCTATGCACGCTACACGCGGCGCGGCGGCCTAGACATTAATCCTTGGCGTGCAACGCCAGGCATGCCTGCGCCCTCGCTTCACAGAAGTGCGCGTCAATAAATTAGCTTTTTGAGGTTTTTTCGCGAATGACGGGCAGCGCGCGACGCAGGTAATAGAGCATCGACCAGACCGTCAGGATCGCTGCGATAACAATCAGGACTTGCCCGATTTTCGCAAAAGGGATGCCGAACAGCGTGTCGTAGTAAAGCAAGCACGGTATCGCAATCATCTGGGCGGCAGTCTTGAACTTACCGAGCCAGTGTACGGCAACGCTTGCGCTCGCGCCCATCTGCGCCATCCACTCTCGCAAGGCGGAGATCGTAATTTCACGTCCAATAATCACCAGCGCAATCATGACGTCCACACGATCGAGATTGAGCAAAACCAATAAAGCCGCGGACACCATGAGCTTGTCAGCGACGGGATCTAAAAAAGCACCAAAGGACGAAGTCTGATTCCAACGACGGGCCAGCCAACCATCAAACCAATCCGTCAACGCAGCAAAGATAAAGGCGAGACTCGCAGTCAGATCGCGCGCAGGCACACTCATCCACGACTCAGGCAGATAATAAAGCCCGACCAAGAGCGGGATCATGGCGATACGAAGCCATGTCAGGACGATGGGGATATTTAACGGCATACGCTATGCTAACCCAGTTAGCGTAAGGAAAAATAAATACGTTCGGCTAATTCGGGGGAGATCCCTTCCACCGAGGTCAAGTCCTCGATACTGGCATTGGCCACACCGCTAAAACCGCCAAAGCGTGCGAGCAAGCGCTGCCGACGTTTAGCTCCAATCCCGTCGATATCCTCAAGACGAGAAACGTTTCTGGCTTTGGCACGTTTGGCACGCATCCCGGTGATTGCAAAACGGTGCGCCTCGTCTCGAATTTGTGCGATCAGCATCAACGCGGCGGAGGTTTCACCCAACACTAAAGGGGCTCTCTCATCAGGAAAAATCAAGGTTTCCAAGCCGACCTTGCGTCGATCTCCTTTCGCCACACCCACTAAGACCTCGGTCTCCAAGCCGAGCTCGACGAAGACTTGACGGGCGATTTCCACCTGCCCTTTGCCACCATCAATCAGGACCAAGCCCGGCATCAGTGCCTCTCCATCCGCCACCTTTCCAAAACGTCGTGTCAAGACTTGTCTCATCGCCGCATAATCATCGCCCGGAGTAATACCTGCGATGTTGTAGCGTCGATACAAGGAAGGCTGCATGGCATGTTGGGCATACACCACGCAAGAAGCTTGGGTCGCCTCTCCCGCAGTATGACTAATATCGAAGCACTCGATATGCAGAGCGTCGAGAGAGACGGGGTCGGTCTCAAGATCCAGGGCCTCGGCCAGCGCCAACGTTCGGGCACTGCGCGCGCCCGACTCCAGCAACGCACTGCCAAGCGCCATTTCCGCATTGCGTGTCGCTTGTTCGAGCCAAGCGCGGCGCACCCCTTGTGGACGGCTCATAAAACGTGACTTAGTGGAGGAAGACTCTGCAATCAAATCGATTAGCGCAGGGTCGGGTAACGCGTGCGAACCCACAACCACTGCGGGCAAGGGATGATCCACATAATGCTGAGCGATAAAAATTTCAAGCACCTCTGCGCTGGAATCCCCAT
>JBIKOQ010000214.1:0-4012 GCA_044357955.1 Burkholderiaceae bacterium
AGACCCCGTTGATTTTTTCAATCGGTACGCCCTCTTTGTTTAAAGCAATCGTCGCATCAGATAACTTAAATTGACCATTGATCAGAACGACGCGCTGTTGTTCAAGATCAAAATCTAAAGATAATGGCATCGACGCTTGGCCTTTTACCTCTAAGGTCTCAACTTGTTTACCTAAGTCATGCTGAATAGGCGTCCTATTGAGCATGGCCAAGTAATCCTGCGCTAACCCAGCGCTATTTAGGCGCACGGAGACCTTAGGGTTTAAATCCAGATCAGGCGCATGAACTTCCAGCCCTGAAATCTGTATGGGACGACCGTGCATGCCGACCACTTGGGCTTGATCACTTTTAATCGTCAAGCCTAACTTATCGAGCTGCAGGTTGCCACTCAAGACAGTGACTGCCGGCCACTGCGGCTGATGAGGCTCAACATAGTCATAATCAATCGTGACTTGATCAAGTTGCGCCTCCAGTCGAAACACGCCCGCTTCAGAACCTAGTTCGTTAAAGGGGAATTTGGATAGGTCCCCCTGAAGTGTCATCCCCAGTTGATTCAGTGTGCCATTGAGTATTGCGCGACGCATCCACTCTCGCGTCTCGACGCTGACCTCTGTGGTGACATATTGATGCAGCTTTGTAGGATCCACCCCATTAAACGTACCCGTGATATCGACCACCCCTGGCGCTGAAGGCTCCCCTTGCGTCCACTTGCCGCTAAAATTCGCACGCATACTGTCGGACTTTAAGCCGAGTTGTTTCGCAGTGATTTGAAGTTTGTGACTGGCATTACGATTCCATTGGGTGTTTGCCGAGACATCCCCGACCCTAAGAGTTCGGGGATCAAACAAACTAGAGTCAACTTGTAAACCTTGGCCGCTCAAGTTCAGAGAAACCCCCACCCGATTTGGACTGCGATCGAAAAGCATCCATGTGTTATCTGGAAACAGATCGCCCAACCAGCCACTCAGGCGTGCCTGAAGATGCTCTGCTCGGATCACAGTGGTGTCAAGATCGCTCAAATGCAGTGCTGCGTAAGCCCCGGCCAGATCAATCGTCGCCCTTCCAACATGACCCGAGGATAACGCCAACCAAAGACGTGTTGCAAAACGGCCTTCTGTTTTGGGGAGATCCACCCAAGGAGACCATGCACTCAGTTGGGCGTCATTGATTTCAATAAAGATTTCCGCTTCACCCTGCTCGTGCGAGGCAAGTGGATTAAAAATATTATCTGTACGGGCAATGAGTTCGATGGTGCTACCGAGCTCTCGGGGCAGACTCGCACTCACCCGCATTTGATGACGAAAAATGCTGTTATCAATGTTGAAGTTGATGCCTTCAATCACGAGCTCTGGCGCTTCTCTAAGATGATCCATCCAATAAAAGGTCGCGTCGCGGATGGTGATTTCGCCCTGACTCAACAACCAGCGCACGGCGGGTGTGTCTGTGGAAAAATTAAACCTATCGGAGCTTTGCTCGCCGAGCACAGTGGATGCGAAAACGAATCGACCATCTTTTCTGCGACTGCCTGAGACATGAATACCGTTGATCTCAAGCTGTCGTAAACGTAAATCCAAATTGAAAATACTGCGCCAAGACACGACAGCGAACGCATCAGGTACATACAACAGTTCAACATTGCTCTGCCGATCACGCAATCTGAGGTTTTCTAACGCTAAAGTGGGATTCAGGCCAGACCAGCTCGCGGCAATTTCACCCATCGTGACATCCGCGCCAAGCGCCTTGGAGAGGCGTTTTTCTATTTCGGGGCGCCATTCGTTGATGTGTGGCAGGACCAGATAGCGGACGCCCAGCATCGTAGTCGCTGCTGCAAAATAGAGCAGCAAAAGACTAATCATCAGGAAACGAAGTATTTTTTTAAAAAATATCAAAACCTAGTCTTGCCTCTGAAATATAAGTCACTAGAATAGAAAACATATTCTAACTTGACGATACGCCATACAATGACCGAATCACCTCTGACAAACGCATTGACCTGGTCAGGCGTTCTACGACGCTTAAGCAACAGTCATCCTGAGTTCACCCAATGGTTAGAGCGAGAGTGCTTACAAGCGATCACCCCCGAAAGAATTGAGGACTGGTTCACTGAACTTGCGGGTCAAACCTCAACCCAAGCTGTCCTAGACGCCCCAACCTGCAGAAAAGCGCTCCGCCAACTCAGGAAAAGGACTTTTTATCTAGTCATGGTGAGAGATTTGGGAGGACTTGCCGATCTCGAGGAGGTCGTCACTGCCATGACAGCCTTGGCGGATCTGTGTGTCAACCAAGCCTATCGAACCGTCATGCAAGAGTTGGTGACAATCCATGGAACACCGCGTGACCCAAACACGCAGCTTCCCCAAGAAATGATCATTATCGGTATGGGAAAGCTAGGTGGCTGCGAGCTTAATGTGTCTTCTGATATTGATCTGGTCATGCTTTATGGCGAAGAGGGAGAAACCGACGGACCGCGGCCGCTCAGCCATCATGAGTTTTATGCCCGACTGACCCGCAAAATGATGCCTATTTTGTCAGAAGCAGATGCTGACGGTCAGGTATTTAGAACGGATCTGCGTCTTAGACCAGATGGAGACTCTGGACCCGTTGCCTGGAGCCTTGATGCCTTTGAGCAATACCTTTTCACGCAAGGTCGAGAATGGGAACGCTATGCGTGGCTCAAAGGTCGAGTGATCCCTAGCAAGGCCTTCGCGCAGAGTGATCCGACGGCCAGCCTGCAACACGCTGAGAGCCTGCGACTGCCTTTTGTATACAGAAAGTACTTTGATTTTGATGCCTTGTCCGCATTGCGCGCCCTGCGCGAGCGGATCCGTCAGGACTGGCAGCGCAAAGCGCTTGCTCGCCCCGGAGTCGATACCACGCACAACATCAAGCTTGGAGATGGCGGGATCAGAGAAATCGAATTTGTTGTTCAACTTTCACAGCTGATTCGAGGCGGGCGTATGCCAGCGCTTCAGCAAAGAGGTTTATTGACGGCTCTGGAGGCACAACGACGCGCGGGTATTTTGTCAACAGAGCATGCTGATCGATTGGCTCAAGCGTATCGGTTTTTGCGTCGGATTGAGCATGCGCTTCAATATGCCGAAGACGCACAAACACATCTTTTACCTCAAACGCATGAGCGTATGGCCGAGCTCGCAGTCGCGATGCGCATGAGTCTCGACACATTCGAGGGCACCCTAAAGCAACACCGTGATTTTGTCGAACAAACGTTTCGTGATGCTTTTCGGATTGTGGGTCTGGGCGACGATAACCCCGTCGCAAGCACGCCCCAAACCGGTCCCCGTTCAGTTGCGCAATCGGCTGAAGGATCTTTACTCGAACAAAACATTGCAAAATTTGGTGATCAGGCCAATGCACTCACCACGCGCATTGAGAGCTTTCTCGACGGACATCGTATTCGCGCGCTTTCAACGAGTAGTCGCAATCGTATCGACACCCTGCTTCCAATCGCACTCGAAGCCGCGCGCCAGACTCATCAACCTATGATCACAGCGTTGCGTCTCTTGGATTTGATCGAATCCATTTCTCAACGCAGCGCCTATGTCGCATTGCTTGCGGAGTATCCAGAGACGCTCGCGCGCATTGCACGCATGATGGCGGCGAGTCCATGGGCGGCACAATATTTGACTCAAAACCCGGTTGTACTTGATAGTTTAATTGCTTGGCGGGCGCTAATGGAGCCCGTAGATTACGTGCGGGTTGAAGCTGCGCTGCGGGCAGACTTGGATGCCTGCGTGCTCAAAGACGGGAGCGCCGATGTCGAACAGCAAATGAATATGATGCGCGACATCCAACGCCAGATCAGTTTTCAACTACTCGCGCAGGATCTTGAAGGCGTATTGACAGTGGAAAGTCTCGGCGATCAACTTTCGGCGCTCGCTGATATGTTGCTCAATGAGACATTGCGCCGAGTCTGGCCCTTGATCGCTAAACCTGATCATCTTGGACGCTTGCCCCCGATGAAGATGGCGATCATTGCCTACGGTCGCCTGGGT
>JBIKOQ010000210.1:0-4082 GCA_044357955.1 Burkholderiaceae bacterium
TTGCGTCAGGTGTATTCAAGTGTTCATGCCAAGCTCGGCGAGGCTGCTGCAGCCCAAGGTGTTTCCGCACCCGATGGCGTGACAGTCGACAACATTCTGTTTGATCTCGAAGCCAAAATCGTCCGCAGTCAGATTCTGAGTGGCGAGCCACGTATCGATGGTCGTGATACACGTACCGTGCGTCCAATCGAAATTCGTTTGGGTGTATTGCCTCGCGTTCACGGCAGTGCATTGTTTACACGCGGCGAAACGCAGGCCTTGGTGATTGCGACACTCGGTACCAAGCAAAACGAGCAAATCATCGATGCGCTCATGGGCGAGTACCGTGATCGTTTCTTGATGCACTACAACATGCCTCCTTTCGCAACCGGTGAAACGGGTCGCGTGGGTACGCCCAAGCGTCGCGAAATCGGTCATGGTCGTTTGGCCAAGCGTTCGCTTGTGCCCTTGTTGCCTGATGCCCAAGATTTCCAGTACACCATCCGCTTGGTCTCTGAAATCACCGAGTCAAACGGTTCGTCTTCGATGGCGTCCGTGTGCGGTGGTTCTCTGGCCATGATGGATGCCGGCGTGCCCCTCAAGGATCACGTTGCGGGTGTCGCGATGGGTTTGATCCTCAACGAGGGCAAGTTTGCCGTGCTGACCGATATCTTGGGTGATGAAGATCATCTCGGTGATATGGACTTCAAGGTGGCGGGTACTGAAAATGGTATTACTGCCTTGCAGATGGACATCAAAATCCAAGGTATCACCAAAGAAATCATGCAAGTCGCATTGGCCCAGGCTCGCGATGGTCGCTTGCATATTTTGACCAAAATGCGCGAAGCCATTCAAAATTCGCGCGGCGAGCTTTCAGCGTTTGCACCACGCATGCTGAGCATGAAGATCAATCCTGAAAAGATTCGTGATGTGATCGGTAAGGGCGGCGCGACCATTCGTGCGCTGACCGAGGAAACAGGTTGCCAGATCGATATCTCTGATGACGGTACGATTGTGATTTCAAGTGCTGATCTCGATCGTGCGCACGAAGCTCAGCGTCGTATCACTGATCTGACTGCCGACGTCGAAGTTGGTCAGGAATACGATGGTAGCGTCTTGCGTCTGCTTGATTTTGGCGCGATCGTTCAGGTCTTGCCAGGTCGCGATGGTTTGTTGCATATCTCCGAAATCGCAAACTACCGCATCGCCAACATCAATGACGTACTCAAGGTCGGTCAGGCCTTACGCGTCAAGGTCATTGAGGCTGATGACAAGGGTCGTCTTCGCTTGTCGGTCAAAGCCATTGGTGGCATTGAGCAACAGGGTGGCGCACCAGCCGCTGAAGCAGCCGCTCCTGCAGCAGCACCAGAGGCGCCCGCTCAGTAAGCACTGACGGTCACCGCTAAAACCCTGTCAGGTCACAAGCCGGCAGGGTTTTTTTGCGCCAGTTCGTAGAGGCCCGCCAAGCGAAACAATCGATCCCGACGCAACATGCCAAGCATGGGCTCCGATTGTCTCCTCCCGCTTGAAACCAGCTCGGCAACCGTGAGATCGAGTGCCTCAGAGAGTTTTCCTCGATGCATTGGCCACCATTGCGAAAGCAAACGATCGGGATCAATCAGCCCCAGCTGCTGGCGTCTGAGCTCGGAGCGACTAAAGTCTTTGATATTCCACGTCAAGACGCTGACAGAACCAACATGCGCGCCCAGCACGGCAGCAATACCCGCAGCCGCGACATGTTTGTCTTTGCGATCGGTATGCTTGAGTGTAATCTCGTGGGGCGTGACATCCCCCATATCGGCAGCGGGAAATTGCGCTTGCATATGCTGCCATTCACCCTTTAAGAGATCGGGATCAATAGGCCAAAGACGGGCCGCATTTCGCTGCCACTCTTGGCCAATCTTGTCAGTCCAAAGTGGATCAAACAGTCCGGCGCGAGCGAGATTCAGTAATAGGGGGCGCAACAAGCCTGACATCATGATGCAGGCATCCAAGACAAAGGCTGGACGCTTTAAATCTCTGAGATCAGGCTGAGGTGCTTCGGTCATGCAGGGTCTACGTTATGTCAGAGCATGTTTTGCGGCTCGGACGATTGTTTGCGCATCCACACCAAAAAATGCTCTGAGCGCAGCCCGGGTGTCGCTGCGACCAAAACCATCTGTACCCAATGTCATATAACGACGACTCGAGGGTGTATAAGCACGCACCGTTTCAGGAACCGCACGGACATAATCCGTCGCCGCAATAATAGGACCTTGGCTCTTGGAGAGTTGCTGATAGATAAATGGTACACCAGGAGCGGCCTCACCCCTGAGTGCCGCCTGTTCACAAGACAAGCCATCACGCGCCAGTTCGCTCCAGCTTGTGATGCTGTAGACGGACGCGGTGATGCCCTCGGCGCAGAGCGCTTGAGCTGCTTTGATGACCTCGGTCAAGATCGCACCCGAGCCTAGCAAGGTCACCTGTGCCGTTTCTTTTTTAGCCCGATAGACATTAAACAGATAGGCGCCACGGATAATTTCTTCACGTACATTTCCTGGCAAGGACGGTTGGGCGTAGTTTTCGTTCATGAGCGTGACGTAATAAAACACATCTCGCTGCTCAACCATCATCTCCCGCACACCCTGATCAATGATCACGGCCATTTCACCCGCAAAGGCGGGATCGTAGGCTTTGCAATTTGGGATGGTGGCTGCATGGAGATGACTTGAGCCATCCTGATGCTGCAGGCCTTCGCCGCCGAGGGTCGTGCGGCCAGATGTCGCACCCAATAAAAATCCTCGCGGACGTTGGTCTGCTGCAGCCCAGATCTGATCACCGACGCGCTGGAAACCAAACATCGAGTAGTAAATATAAAACGGCAACATGGCTAAACCATGCACGCTGTAGCTTGTCGCCGCGGCGGTCCAACTGGCGATCGCACCCGCCTCGGAAATGCCTTCTTCGAGGATCTGACCATCAAGGGCTTCGCGGTAACTCAACACCGAGCCGATATCCTCAGGTGCGTAGCGTTGACCCACGCTCGAATAAATACCCACTTGTTTAAATAAATTGGCCATACCAAAAGTACGCGCCTCGTCGGCGACGATTGGGACGATGCGCGGCCCTAGGACGGGGTCCTTGAGTAAGTTACCGAGCACGCGTACAAACGCCATCGTCGTGCTCATTTCCTTGCCCTCAGCTTGAGTGGCAAACTGGCTGTATTGCGACATCTCAGGGACGGCGACAATGTCACATGTAGTTTCACGCTTGGGTAAATAGCCGCCGAGCGCTTCACGCCGCTTGAGTAAATATTGCATCTCTGGACTATCTGGGGCGGGACGATAAAAGCTCAATGAGGTCGCCTCTTCGTCACTCAAGGGCAAGTTAAACCGATTGCGAAACTCGATCAGATCGTTGTCGTCGAGTTTTTTCTGGCTATGCGTCGTCATTTTTCCTTGACCCGCACTCCCCATCCCATAGCCCTTTTTGGTGTGTGCCAAAATCACCGTGGGTTGCCCCTTGTGGTTGGCTGCCGCCGCATAGGCCGCATGAATTTTGACTAAATCATGTCCGCCGCGCTTGAGACGATCGATCTGATCGTCCGTCATGCCTTGGGCGAGTCTAGCGAGCTCTTCATTTTGTCCAAAAAAGGTATCGCGATTAAAGCGGCCGTCTTTGGCTGCGAACGTTTGCATTTGTCCGTCGACAGTATTGGCAAAGGCCCGGGTGAGGGCGCCTGTCAGGTCGCGGGCGAACAAACCGTCCCAGTCGCTCCCCCACACCAGCTTGATCACATTCCATCCCGCGCCTATGAAAAGCTTTTCGAGCTCATCGATGATGCGCCCATTGCCGCGGACCGGGCCGTCCAGACGTTGCAGATTGCAATTGACCACCCAGACTAAATTGTCCAGCCCCTCTCGAGCGGCCAGGGTCAAGGCGCTCATGGACTCAGGCTCGTCCATTTCTCCATCACCAAACACGCCCCATACTTTGCGGGAATCGCAATTGAGTAAGTTGCGATGGGTGAGATAGCGCATAAAGCGGGCGTGATAAATGGAGCTGATCGGACCGATGCCCATCGAGCCTGTAGGAAACTGCCAGAAATCAGGCATGAGCCAGGG
>JBIKOQ010000036.1:0-8797 GCA_044357955.1 Burkholderiaceae bacterium
GCCCCATTTTCAATCGCCTGAATCTCTTGTCTGTAGTGCAGCAAATCTTGCTCTTGTAGTCTGCCTTCGAGATAGGCGCGCGCGTAGACTCCAGGGGCACTGTGAGGTTGGAAAAAGACCAGGTCACCACGGTGCTGGCCCGGTCCTGTGCCGTGTCTTGCTTCAAAAAAGTGGTTGAAACCGGTTTCAAACAAATCTGCTGCGCTCGCATAGCTTGCGATATGACCCCCAAGCTCTCCATAGGCTTGGTTGGCCCGTACCACCATCGCCAATGCATTCCAGCGCATGATGGAGGCCAGACGCTCTTCGATGGCCAAATCCCCGGGAAATACGGGCTGTTGGTCGACAGAGATCGTGTTGACGTATGGCGTGCTGAGTTCGGGGCGCCAACCGACTTGGGCCGAGTTGGCCGTTCGGACGAGCTCATCAAGTAGGAATTTGGCACGCTCAGGGCCCGCGGCCTCTAAGACGGCGAGCAAAGATTGTTTCCATTCTTGCGTCTCTAGGGTGTCGGTGTCAGTGACGGTGTGGAGCCAAGAGGCGGGGCGGGGATCGATCGCAGCATTCATCGTGTGGACAGTTTAAAAAGCTTGATTAACAATCGATATTCTAGGGATTTGTTTGCAGCATGAGATGCCTTAATTCCTAGTTAAAGTGATAAAATCAAGCATTTAATGCTATTTTTTTTAAATAAACAGCATAATGAGATTAGATTCTATTGATTTAAAGATTTTGTCTGAGCTTCAGGTCGACGGGGCACTCTCAAATATTGAGTTGGCACGCAGGATCCATCTGAGTCCATCGCCTTGCCTCGCACGAGTCCGGGCACTGGAGACGGCGGGTGTGATCGACCGTTATGTGGCTTTGGCCAATGCGACAGCACTTGGCTTGGGGCTTAATGTCTTTATCAATATCAGTCTTAAAAGCCAAAGCAAAGAATCGCTGGCGCATTTCGAGCAGCGCATCAGCGAACATGACGAAGTCATGGAGTGCTATCTGATGACGGGCGATAGCGATTATTTGATCCGTGTCGCGGTCACAGACATCGCCGCGCTTGAAAAATTTATCTTGGAGCAGTTGACCCCGATTCCCGGCATAGAGAAAATCAGATCCAGTTTCGCACTCAAACAGGTGCGCTATAAAACGGCCTTACCGCTCCCGACAAAAACGGACGTATAGTATCGCTTCGTAACAAATACTGATCAAAGGATTCGCGAGACATGAGTGAAGTATTCACACCCACACCAGCCTGGCAAGAGCAAGTATTCAAGGTTCTCAAAGAGGGCGGCATTCAACAAGTATCTTATGTACCTGATGCCGGTCATGCGCACGTCATTCGCCGGGTCAACGAGGATCCTGCGATGCGCGCGATCGTATTGACGACCGAAGAAGAAGGTGTCGCGGTTGCTGGCGGCGCATGGCTGGGCGGTCAGCGTCATGCTCTTCTCATGCAGAGTAGCGGCGTGGGTAACTGCATCAATATGATGTCCTTGTTGCAGAGCTGTCGCTTTCCGTTCTTGACCCTGGTGACCATGCGTGGCGAGTACGCGGAGTTCAACCCTTGGCAGGTGCCCATGAGCAAAGCGACGCAGGCTGCGATGGAGCTGATGGGCATCAAGGTCTATCGCGCTGAGCGTGCCGATGAAGTCGAGGATATTGTCGGGGCTGCGCTGGATTTTGCCTTTGAAGGCGGAGAGCCGGTTGCCGTGCTGTTGTCACAGCGCTTGATCGGCCGCAAAAAATGGTTGCGTCACTAATTCATCAGATAGGAATTTCAATGAGTCAAGTTCAGTCTTCTAATAGCGTCATTGATCGTCGCGAATTTGTCAGTGCTTTGATTGCCAAGTGCCCAGAGTCCTTGATCGTCACGGGTTTGGGCTCTGCGACCTATGATGTGTTCGCTGCCGGTGATCGCGATAAAAACTTTTACCTGTGGGGCGCGATGGGTGGTGCAGCGGCCATGGGGTTGGGACTTGCTTTGGCACAGCCAGACAAGTCCGTATTGGTGATCACCGGTGATGGAGAGCAGTTGATGGGGATCGGTTCTTTGGCAACAATCAGTGCCCAAAAACCCGCTAACCTAACGATTGTCGTTCTCGACAATGGTCACTTTGGTGAAACAGGGATGCAGTTTAGTCACTCGAGCCTCGGTACAAACATGTCCGCTGTGGCGCTGGCGTGTGGGATTACCAATTCCTATCAGGTCAAGGATATGGCGGGCTTGAAACAGGTGGAGCAAAACGTCAATGCGCGTCAAGGCGTGACGTTTGCACAGATTATGGTCAAAGCCGATGATCTGCCCCGCGCTTTACCCTCGCGTGACGGCGTGTTTGTCAAAAACCGCTTCCGTGCTGCCTTGGGCCTCGCACCATTCTGAGTGTCAGTCAACAGCGCGCAGAGAAAACGACTCGTTTTCCTGCGCGTTATTTTTTTGTGGGATAAAGATGACACGCCACATCACCCTGCGCATCGCGCAAGAGATGTGGATGCTCAACGGAACATTCCGGCCTACGTTGCTGACAGCGTGGGTGAAAGGAACAGCCTGAGGGTGGATGCAAGGGGTCTGGAAACGAAAGACCCAGACCCATATCAGGGATGCCCAAACCAGGCTCGGGCGTCAGGACAGAGGCCAACAAAGCCTGTGTGTAGGGATGCCGAGGATGTTTGAACAGTTCTGCTGTTTGAGTGAGCTCAACAACACGCCCCAAATACATCACAGCGACTTGGGTGGCGATGTGTTCCACGACGGCCAAGTTATGACTAATGAACACATAAGTCAGATTGAACTCTTTGCGTAAGTCCAGCAATAAATTCAAAATCTGAGCTTGGACAGACACATCGAGTGCCGAAGTCGGCTCATCGCAGATCACAATTTCAGGATTGATCACGAGGGCGCGCGCGATTGCGACGCGCTGACGTTGGCCGCCGGAAAGTTGACCGGGAGTATTGTCCGCATAGCGTGCGGGCAAGCCTACCCGATCCAGCATCTCGATCGCTTTTTTGCGACGTTCGCTTTTTGTCCCCACGCCGAGGACATCCAGCGGAAAAGACACAATGGAGGAAATCGTCCGACGCGGATTCAAAGAAGAGTATGGGTCTTGGAAAATAGGTTGAACGCGACGCGCCAGATCTCTACGATCGATCTTGCTGATGTCTTGTCCATCGATCAGGACGCTACCGCGCGAAGGGGGCGTCAGACCCAATAACATGCGGGCAAGTGTTGATTTACCACAGCCCGATTCGCCCACGATACCCAGCACATCTTTACGTTGCACCGAGAGGTCGACACCATTGACAGCATGCAGTGTCTGACGAGGCTTAAACATGCCCGCGCTCACTGAAAAGGTGCGCTGCAAATCTTTTGTTTCAATCAGGGCAGTCATTGGGCTGCTCCGCTCTGTTTTATCTCATTCATGATGCAGCGCCATTGTTGACCCTGAGGGGTCTGGTGCAAGGGGATCGTCTCGCTACAACGTGCTTGGGCGTGTTCGCAACGATCTTTAAAAGCACAGCCCTTCATCTCGCCAATCAGCGATGGTACAACGCCTGGGATGGTGCCAAGCTTGCCACCTGGTACTGTTTTACCGGGAATAGGGATGCAGCTGATCAAGCCACGTGTGTAGGGGTGTTGCGGGGCTGCGAAGATAGCCTCGGCTGTGCCCTCTTCAACGATTTGTCCAGCGTACATCACAGCGACCCGATCAGCGATCCGAGCGACCACACCGAGATCGTGGGTGATGAGGACCATGGCGATACCGAGCTCTTTTTGCAGATCGGCTAACAAGCGCAAAATCTGCGCTTGAATCGTCACGTCTAGCGCTGTGCTGGGTTCGTCGGCGATCAACAACTCAGGGCCACACATCAACGCCATAGCAATCATGACGCGTTGACGCAAGCCGCCGGAGAGTTGATGAGGATACTGTCCGAGTCGCTCGGCTGCGGAGGCGATACCCACTTTTTCCAAAAGCTCGACAGCGCGCAGACGCGCGTCTTCTGCCGAGGCTTTGAGGTGGTGGCGGTAGTGCTCGGTGAGCTGATCGCCGATGGTATAGGCGGGATTGAGAGCCGTCATCGGTTCTTGGAAAATCATCGCCATACGATTGCCGCGCAAATCGTTGATGCGACTTTTACTTGCGCGCGACAGATCCTCGCCTAGAAACTCAAACACATGACTGCTGCGTGTCGCTGTTTTAGGTAACAAACCCATCAAGGAGAGTGAAGTGATGGATTTGCCACACCCCGACTCGCCCACGATACAAAGCGTTTCGCCACGTTTGACCTGAAGGGAAATATCACGCACAACATGGAGGGTGCCACGTGGTGTAGAGATATCTACAGTCAGGTTTTTTACATCCAGAACAATTTCGTCAGTGACCATGATTAAGCTCTCTCGCCTGGTGTCAGGAGCTGATGGAGACCATCACCCGCCAGATTGATGGAGAAAATCAATAAAGCCAAGGCTGTACCGGGAATCGCAATCAGCCAAAAGGAAAAGAACATGTAGGACTTTGCCTCGGAAATCATCAGGCCCCAGGAAGGTAGTGGCGGTTGAACGCCCAGGCCCAGGAAGGAGAGTGCGGCCTCAAGCAAAATCGCGCTGGCCGCCTCGAGCGTCGCGATCACGATCAAGTGTGGCATCACGTTGGGCAGCACCTCGGTGAGCATAATCCTCAAGGTCGAGGCGCCTGCAGATTGCGCGGCTGAGACATATTCCATTGAGCGCACTTGCTGCGTGGCACTGCGCATCACGACAGCGAAACGATCCCATTTCAAGAGACCTAGCACCATGATGACGACCCATAAGGAACCGCCAACCAGAGCAACCGTCGCGAGTGCCACCAAAATCACAGGTAACGACAGCCGTGTCGTCACCATAAACGACACAATCATATCGATACGGCCACCAAAGTAGCCAGCGAGCATACCCATTGTCGTACCGATAAGACCTGAGATTAACGCAACACTCAGACCAATGAGCAGAGAAATCCGTGCCCCGTAAATCAAACGCGACAAATAGTCCCTACCAAGTTGATCGGTCCCAAGAGGGTGCACCCAACTCCCTTTTTCATACCAGAAAGGTGGGACGGTGCGGTTGGTTAAGTCCTGTGCATAAGGATCATGGGGTGAGATCAAGGGTGCGAAGATTGCACAAAAAACGATGAAAAGTAGTAGACCGCAACCCACATAAAGCGCTGTATTTTTTTTCATCTCAAGCCACCCGAATGCGAGGGTCAAGCCAGGCGTTGGCAACGTCAGAGGCCAGTGTCAGCAAAATATAGATGACGGACAGCAACAGGACGATCACTTGCGTGACGGGGAAGTCTTTTTGAATGATGCTCTGATAGGCGAGATAGCCCAGGCCATCCAAGGCAAAAATAGTCTCGATCACGACGGAGCCGCCCAGTAAAAAGCCGAGTTGAACAGCGGCGAGAGCCACGACGGGGACGATGGCATTTCGCAGCGCATGCTTGAACACCACGCTGCTAGTGGGTAGGCCCTTGGCGCGCGCGGTACGAATATAGTCGGCGCTGAGCACTTCGATCATGCCAGCACGAATGAGGCGCATAAAGGCGGGCGCCGCGTAGTAGCCGAGGGCAATCGAAGGCATGACAAAATGTTGCCAGGTACCGCTGCCAGATACCGGCAACATCCGCCAGCTAATCGAAAACAACATAATCAAGATCAAGGCGAAAAAGAAATTAGGCATGGCCTGACCCACGACGGCAACGCCTAGGCATAGACGGTCGATCCAGCTGTTTTTGTAGATTGCCGCCAAGACACCTAAAGGCACTGAAATGATCAGTGCAAAGGCGAGCGAATACACGGCGAGCAACATGGTGGTTTGAAGCTTAGTAAAAATCAGCGTGCCCACTTCGGTTTTGAAATAGATCGACTGACCAAGATCACCTTGGACGACCTTGAGCAGCCAGTTACCAAATTGCACAATGATCGGTTGGTCAAAACCGTAGGTTTTACGCACCATATCGATGTCGACCTGACGCGCACCCTCTCCAGCGATGGCTAACGCCGGATCGCCAGAGAGGTAAAGCAGCATAAAGGCAAGGATAGAGACGGTCAGTGCGACCAGGACGGCGAGTCCCAGTCGCTTCGTAATATATGCCAGCATGATGCCTTACCTGAGATACAAATAATTAAAAGTCATACAAAAACGATTACTTCCAGCTCATTTCCCAGAAACGCACCAACTCGTCGTGGTAGGGCTTGAAGTTCACTTCTTTGCTGGCTACATAATAAACAGGTAAGGTCCAGAGTGGCACAGCGTAGGCTTGATCCGCAATAATGGACAACGCTTTTTGATAAACCTCGTTACGTTTCTTCATATCAACCGTGCTGTCGCCTTCGTTCAACAGCTTGATGACCTCAGGGTTGCGACTGACGTCATCCGCGCCACCACCAAAGTACACAGGCGTAGAGGCGGACAGGTCATTGACCAAGTTCGAGCCCCATGTTTGGTGTGTGAGGGCGGTTTTGTTGCCGCGCGCCAGATCGCGCATCGCTGCGTATTGCATAAAGCCTAACCTTGGCTTGATACCGACTGCGCTGAGGTAGTTGATCATGGCTTCAGTTTGTGGACGCTCACGATAAGCCATCAGATCCACTTCAAAGCCATTGGGATAACCCGCTTCGGCCAATAGTTTTTTAGCCAGTGCAGGGTCGTATTTATAGACTTTTACGCCTTGGCTTGTGCAACCCACTTGTGAAGGTGTGCAAATGGAGTTGATGATCTCGCCACCCCCCACGATATTTTTCAAAATCGCTTCGCGGTCAATCGCATGGGCAATCGCATGACGTACGCGAATGTCCTTGAGCTGTGGTGCAGGTGTGCCGTCACGAGAATTCATTTGCAGGAAGACGATGCGCATCGTGTTGCCGCTTTGAACCTGTAACTGAGGGAAAGACTTGAGCTTATCAGCTTGGTCCTTGGGAACGTGCATGATGAAGTCTTCACCGCCAGACATCACTTCTGCCATCTGAGTTTGACGGTCAGGGATGAAGCGGATGCGGACTTTACCGATTGTTGGCTGTGCCTTTGGGGACTCTTTGAAATAATCCTTGTTACGCTCAAGCGTCAAAGACTTACCAGGGATATGTTCTACCACCTTGTATGGACCAGAGCCGATTGGCTTGAGGTTCATCCCCGTTGGACCGACTTCTTTGTAATACTTGGCGGGATGAATCGCAATTGCAGTGGCGAGATAGTCGATCGCAGCCGGAAAAGGCTGCTTGCTGATAATGCGGACTTTGTATTTGCTGATCTTTTCCGCTTTCTCAATCCAGCCCGTCACCGTCTGCTGTCTGGCTTTATTGGCGGGGTCGGAAACGAAATTCAGTGTAAACACAACGGAGTCCGCGTCAAACTCTTCGCCATTATGGAACTTGATGCCCTCGCGCAGGTCGAATTCCAATGTACGGTCGTCAATTTGCTTCCAGCTTTTAGCCAATTGACCTTTGTATTCGCCGGTGACGGGGTCGCGATAGACTAGTGTGTCCCAGACGTTGGCGGCAATAATCACGCCAATTCTTACGTTGTTATAGTAAGGGTCCACGTTTTCAGGCGTTTGGTCGTAGGCAAAGCCAAGTGTGTCGTTCTTTTTTCCTGCGTGGGCGGGCAAGGTCAAGGCCACGGTAGCGGCGATGGCACAAGCCAACAGACCCGCACGCAAACTAAATTTAGCCAAAGGGGCTTTTAAAGAGGTGCTCAAGTAGTTCATAGTATTCCTCAGGATCGGTTTGTCACGACAGCAAGCATATTTCTTTTAACAGGTAAAACAACTAAGAGGCAACAGATTGCCATCAGTAGTTTCACCCAGTTGATAAACGTATACGCAATTACTGTGCCAAAATTGAAGTATTAACTTTTACAAGGTGATGTATGCAGAACCCCGCGCTTGAACAGGCTGTGCAATTTGCGAAGGATCATGAAAGTACTTGGGACCGCGACTGCACGAGCAGCAACTGGGGTGTTCATCATGGGGATCCAGCGCCCTACAACAAACTTTATGGTCCCGTGCACTCACGTGGTCCCAACTCAGGCACCATTTTATTGCGCGGGAAAACCCTGACCTCTTGGGGTGAGCCCCAACGTGCCGATCTGACCTTTAGCGTCGCCAAGACATATCTGGCCCTATTGGCGGGTGTGGCGTTTGATCGCGGCCTCATCAAGGACCTCAACGAGCCCATCGGTAAGCATTTGAAGGGAATTGGTTTTGACCACGGTAACAATGCCTTGGTGACCTGGGAGCAGATGCTGCAACAGACCAGCGAGTGGGAGGGGACCTTGTTTGGTCTACCTGACCAAGTGGATCGCTTCCGTGCCGTAACCTTTGCTAAAGCCCCAGATGGGGTCAAGGGCGATGCTCGTCCTTTGCAGCCTGCGGGCACCTATTGGGAATACAACGACGTTCGTATCAATCAGTTATCGCTCGCTTTGTTGCATTTGTTTCAACGGCCGTTGCCTGAGGTTTTTCGCGAGGCGATTACACGCCCGGTTGGCGCGACGGAAAACTGGAATTGGGTGGGTTATGACGATGCGTGGGTCGATGTGGCCGGCAAGCGTGTTCAATCCGTGCCCGGCGGAACGCATTGGGGTGGCGGGATGTCTATTAGTAGCGAAGATCAGGCCTTGATCGGTCAGATGATGTTGGATCAGGGCATGGCCAATGGCAAACGTGTTTTGTCTGCTGAATGGATCAAGCGCATGCAAGTACCATGTGCGCTGGCACCTTTCTATGGGTATTTGGTTTGGCTCAATGACCAGCAAAAGGTCTTTCCAAGC
>JBIKOQ010000215.1:0-4005 GCA_044357955.1 Burkholderiaceae bacterium
GACATGAAATCCAAAAGGACTCTCAACAACCCCAGAAATTTTGCCCCGGTCAAGCTCAAAAACAGCTGTTTCAACCTGTGGAACCAGCATATTTTTGCTAATCCAACCTAGGTCACCGCCTTGGTTCGCAGAGCCACTGTCTTGAGAAAACTCTTTGGCAAGCGCTGCAAAATTTTCAGGTGCAGCAAGCGCACGTTTAGAAATATCCTCCGCTTTGGCACGCGCTTCTGTTTTCACAGCATCGTTTGCAGAAGCGGGAAGTTCGATCAAAATGTGACTGACACGCCGACGCTCAGGCTGACCGTAGCGCGCTTGATTTTGTTTATAAAAACTCTCGATATTGACTTCGCTGACCTTGATATCTTTTGAGGCGGCTTTCTCATTGAGCACGAGATACTGAACATCGACGTTTTCAGGAACTTGAAGTGTTGCCTGGTTGTTGTCATACCATTTTTTAATATCCGCGTCGGAGACTTGTATGTCTTTTACAAATGCGGAGGACGCAAAAATACGGCGTTCGACCGTTCTTTTTTCAGTCAACAACAAAAGAATTTTTTCAGCGACTTCTGAAGGAACCCGTGCAGTTAAACCTATAGGTTGAAGAACCTGAGCAATGGCGAGATCTCGTCTCAGTCCTAGTTCAAAACTCGTGGGGGTCATGCCCTGCGCGGCAAGAACATCGCGATAACGTTGCGACGAAAATTGACCATTTTCTTGAACAGCAGGAATGGCCGCAATCGTGCGACGCAGTGTTTCATCAGAAACGGAATAGCGCCCTTTTGCCGCAGCAAGCGCAACCGTGCGTTCATCAATCATTCGATTTAGGAGTTGCTCGCGGAACTCTGGCGTGTCGAAGGCTGCAGGATCAAACTGCGCACCTAAGGCATTGCGAACCTGTTCAAGTTGCGATGTGCGGGCCTGATTAAACTGCCCCAAGGTAATGGGCTGTTCTCCGACAGAAACTAACTCTGGCTCTGAGGACATAAAGCCCGAATATCCCTGAACACCGAAAAAAACGAAAGAAGGGACAATAAGAAGCAGTAGGATCACTTGCATCCAACGCTGATGATTACGAATGAAATCAAACATAAATGAGCCGCACACCTAAAAAGTAAGCCGCCGAAGTTTACCACCGGCTTGCGCTATGCTTAAAGAATCTTTGAAAGTGAGTGTGTATTCGATACACCTGACACCAATGAACAGGCCTTTGAATCATACAACGAGGTTGTCTTAAGTACTACATGAATTTATTTATTTAAATAATTGATTTATAATATAAATATATATTTCGGAGAGTCATTTGTTTAGTTATCGACACGGTTTTCATGCAGGCAATCATGCCGATGTTCTCAAACATACCGTACTCACCCAGATTTTTCAGTATTTCAACCAAAAGGAAACGCCATATTGGTTTATTGACCTCCATGCCGGTGCGGGTTTGTATGACCTCGGAGGAGACTGGGCCCAGAAAAAAGGTGAATATCTTGAGGGCATTGCGCGTGTTTGGGAAGCCAAGTCTCGTCCTCCTGCCGTGATGCAGTATCTCGACGTTATCAAAGAACTGAATCCCGACGGCGAATTGCGTCTCTATCCAGGCTCTCCTTGGCTTGCCCTCGAAGCCTGTCGCCCACAAGATAAGCTGCGGCTGTTTGAAATGCACCCTAACGAAGCTGAGATTCTTAGACAAAACCTTGATCAGAGGGCATCGAGAGTGCCAAGACAAACGTCGGTCTTTGGTGAGGATGGATTTTCAGGCCTCAAAGGACATATTCCACCACCAACACGACGTGCGATTGTTTTGATCGACCCTTCCTATGAGGACAAGCAAGACTATCGACGCGTGATTGAAACGTTAAAAGACGCCTTTTTACGCTTTCCGACGGGTTGTTACGCTGTGTGGTATCCGCAGATACAACGCCGCGAAGCACAAGAACTTCCGCGCCAATTAGAAAAGATATCCGGGAAAAATTGGACACACGTCAGTGTGTCCATCCATAAGCCCTCCTCGGATGGCTTAGGTCTTCATGGTAGCGGGATGTTTGTCGTCAATCCGCCCTATACATTAACGGCTGCAATGAAAGAAACCTTGCCATGGTTAGTCAAAACATTGGGACAAGATGAGCGGGCGAATTACAAATTAGATTTTCTTACGCATTAGTTTGTAAACCTCGTTAAAATCGTTCGTGGGTTCCGAGGTATCGCCACTGCCCCACAGGCAAGTCCGAAAGCTTCACACCTCCAATACGGACGCGTTTAAGACCGAGAACCTTGAGACCGACGAGCTCACACATTCGACGAATTTGTCGTTTTTTTCCTTCACGCAATACAAACTGCAATTGATCCTCGTTTTGCCAACGTACCTGTGCGCGTTTGAGGCGTTTACCGTCTAACGAGAGTCCTTCGTTAAGAAGCTCTAGACCGCCGGGTGCCAAACGCCCTTGAACGCGGACAAGATATTCCTTTTCGATCTCTGAGTCCTCGCCAATCAGTTGTCGAGCGATGCGGCCGTCTTGCGTCAACACCAACAAACCAGTCGAATCAATATCGAGCCGACCTGCGACAGCGAGTCCCCTTAGCTGCGATCGATCGAATTTAAGAGGACTTCGATCCGTTTTAGCACGACTCGCCGCATTGATCAGAGCAACAGCCGGCGTATAACCATCCTCCGCTTGCCCTGACACATAGGCCATCGGCTTGTGAATGAGGATCGTGACACGAGAGATTTGTTGTGCCGCAACATTTCTATCCAGCGTAATGGTTTGGGTGGGCAAAGCACGCTCGCCCAAGCTCGCGACCACGCCATCGACCTTGACCCAGCCCCTCTCGATATAACTATCAGCCTCACGTCTGGAGCACAGTCCACGGTCAGCCATTAATTTTGATATGCGTAACTTTTCCATAAGTTGGATAATACACACCCATGCATCAATTTGACTCTTCCAGACCGTGGCGATCTCGCCCAGCACCTTCTTTATCGGTGCTTCAAAAACAGTGGCTGACCCGTCCCGGTGCCCTCACAGTCGCCCTGCGCGCGCTTGGCAGCCTCAAGTTACGCGTTTTGGCCGAGTATCCTGCAGGTGCGCAGCCTGACGAAGCTTATCGTCTTGGAGCGACGGTGTATGCGCCGGTCTGGGTGAGAGAAATTGTGATGGAAATCGCGCAAACAGAGTGTGTTGTGGCACGAAGCGTGACACCACTTCGTGCCTCTCACGGTGTTTGGCAAGGTGTTCGACGGCTTCAAAGCAGACCGCTCGCTGACATCTTATATGATGATGTCGCAATCTTGCGATCGGATTTTGAAGTCGCTCGTTTAAAGAGACAAATCCCTTTGTATCAGACTGCAATGCGAACGCTCTCCCTCTCCACTGGGAGGCATTCGCTCAGTCAACAAGCTTTGCTCGCTAGACGATCCGTATTTTGGCGACAAGGCACTCCGCTTTTGGTCGCGGAATGTTTCTTGCCCGAGTTCTGGCACATTTTATAGTCGCTTAAAACCCAACCGCCTGTCCATCGCGACGACTATCACTGGCCACAACATAGCCATCTTGCAGGTCCTTGGACAAACGCCAAATAAACTGCCCCGAACCAAAATCCATATAGGGATCATCGATCGCTTTGAGTGAATGGCCAAGCTTCTCCAACCCTGCAATCGTCGATGCGCGCATCGTGGACTCGACATCTAGCGTGAAATCTCGATTCACCTTCCATCGAGGCGCATCGCAGGCTGCTTGAGGCTGCTGGTGATAGTCCACCATCCGAATGACGGTTTGAATATGTCCCTGAGGCTGGATATCGCCTCCCATCACACCAAAGCTCATCACGGGCTCACCGTCACGCGTCAAAAATCCGGGGATGATGGTGTGGAAAGGTCGCTTGTGACCTTGGACGACATTGGAGGACTTTGGATCCATGGAAAAACCCACGCCACGGTTTTGAAAACTGACTCCGGTGCCGGGCACCACAACGCCAGAACCAAAGCCCATGTAATTGGATTGAATAAAAGAA
>JBIKOQ010000216.1:0-3981 GCA_044357955.1 Burkholderiaceae bacterium
TGCGGCTTCTGCTTTGATGATCTCAGTATGCTGCCCGAGCGTGGGTGCTGCAAACGGCTCTGGCCCTGGTGTGCGGGCAAATCGGACCGAACGTTTCAGACCTCGATATTGACCCACGACAGGATGCTTATAAGTTGCGATCAGGCCTTGACTCAACACCTGGGGATGATCAAACATATCTTCGACGGAACGCGCTGCTGCGCAAGGCACCTCCTCACCGAAAAGCACCTCCCATTCGAGCGCGCTTTTTGCTGCGAGGGCTTGGTGAAGTCTTGGTACGATTTCCGCCTGATGTTGTGCGCGCTTGCGTACGGTGTCAAAGCGTTCATTTCCGATGAATTCGGTCATGCCCGTTTTTTCGCAAAGCGCTTGCCAGAAATGGGGCGTATTGGCAGAAATATATATAAAACCGTCCTTGGTGGGATGAATCCCCGTAATGCCTCCAGAGCGCATATCGCGCCCAACGTCTCGCCCTTCATGCTCGGCCCAGACAAGGCGGGTAGATTGCATCGTCATCGCGGCATCCAAGAGCGAGACGCCCACGAACTGCCCCAAACCTGAACGTTCACGCTCAAATAAAGCGGAAGACACCGCACCCGCAACGAGTGCAGAGGCATAAAAGTCGACGACTGAACCGTATAGGACTTCGGGTGGCCCCCCTTTTTTACCCTGCTGTGCGGCCATTCCTGTCATTGTTTGTAGCACTTGATCAAAGCCAGCTTTGTCTTTCAGCGGGCCGGTCTCACCATAGCCACTTACCGCGCAATAGATCAGTCTGGGATTCAGTTTATTTAACTGATCAAAGCCAATGCCAATGCGCGGCGCTACGGTCGGTCTGAAATTATGGACCAGTACATCCGCGCTCTCGATCAATGTCAGCAGTATTGCGAGGTCTTCTGGCTGCTTGATATCCAGAACCGTTGCCAGCTTACTTCGGTTAACCCCGAGAAACGCCCGACTCTCAGTCTCGAGGCTCGAGGGGTATTTTCGAAGATTATCTCCAGCAGGGGGCTCGACTTTGATGATCTCTGCGCCTTGATCTGCCAGCAAAGCACAGCCATACGGACCAGCAATATAGGCCGACATATCAATGACCCGAACACCCGTCAGCGGACCGGACGAACCCGATCGACGGGGAAGGACTGACGCGCTAGGCCCTGTTGAGTCTTGGGTGGCGGATTGACCTTTCATGCTTTGGTTATTCCGCCTGAATGTTCGCGGTCGCCGCAACACGCTTCCAACGTGCAAGCTCATTGGCGATATGGGCACTAAATTCAGCAGGTGTCATGGCGACTGGGCTCGCACCTTGTTTGAGGAAAAATTCCTTCATTTGATCCGAACCGATAATTTTATTGATGGTTGTATTGAGCTTTTGCACCACATCGGCAGGAGTCCCTGCCGGGGCAAGTACACCCCACCACAAATCAACCGCAGCGGCGCCGTAGCCATACTCATCAAGCGATGGAATGTTTGGCGCGATCGGGGAGCGCTTCGCCGTTGTGACAGAGAGACCTCTTATTTTTTCATTATTGACGTGATTCAATAGCGAAGGTGCGCTGGCGAAGATCATATCAATTTGACCGCTCATCAGATCGTTGACCGCCGGACCCATCCCTTTGTAGGGAACATGGGTCATTTTTATATTCGCGACATCAGAAAAAATTTCAGTGGCGAATTGATTGATACTTCCGACCCCTGAGGTGCCGAAATTGAGCTTGCCCGGATTGGCTTTGGCAAAAGTGACGAGTTCAGGGAGTGTTTTAAAAGGTGTATTGTTACCGACCGTAATGAGCAGAGGTCCTCGCGCCAACATCGAGACTGGCGCAAAGCTCTTGACGGCATCGTATTGCAAATTATTTCTGACAGCGGCGCCTGTAGTGAATGTCGATGAAAGAACGACAAGCGTATAGCCGTCGGCAGGTGCTTTAGCGACCATGACGTTTGCTAATACGCCACCCGATGCGGGTTTGTTTTCGACAACCACGGAGACACCCAGAGCATCTTGCATATGTCTGCCAATCGTACGCGCGAAGGTGTCGTTCGAACCACCGGGTGCACTCCCAACTAACAAGGTGATTGGCTTGTTGGGAAAGTTTGTTTGCGCGATCGCGGCGGCTGGGAGGAGGGTAGCCAAACAAAGTAATTTAAATAGTTTTTTCATGATGTTGTGTCTCATTTGTATTTTAAAAAAAAGGCGCGCTTTGAATCAATTCAAATTAAACCAAGACGTTTGGCGCTTTCCACTAATTTCACGGCGCTCTGATAGAAAGGAGGATCGATCATTTTTCCGTCGACCACGTAGGCGCCGATGCCTTTAGCGTCAGCTTCTTTTGCTGCTTCTAAAACGCGTAAAGCATGCGCGATCGCTTCAGCGCTAGGGCGAAAGGCCTCGTTGGCCATCGCGACTTGACTCGGATGAATACAGCTTTTGCCAACATAACCGAGTCTAGCGGCGAGTTCAGCTTCCTCGAGAAAACCCTCCGTATTCTGGATATTCGCAAAGGCGGAGTCAAAGGCATCGACGCCAGCCTCCGCCGCAGCGAATTTCACCTGCATCATGGCGTACTTGATGGCAAAGGCTTCTTTTCGTGAAATACCAATCGGTTCAAATAAATCACCCAAGCCGAGTTGCAAACCCGCGACGCGTGGATGGGCTGAGGCCAAGTCAAACGCTGTTCGCAAAGCTTTTGGCGTCTCGATATTCAAAAGAAGACGAATTGGATGATGACCATCTTGATTGACTCCGTTGAGGCGTTCAGCTTTTTCAATGGCTGAGACGGCCTGTCTGACGGCCTCGGGGCTGTCGGGTTTCGGCAGGTTAATCATATGCAAGCCAGTCCGCACGACTTGAGCGATGTCATGCTCAAAATACGAGGTATCCATGGCATTGACACGAACAATGATGGTTTTTTTGGAGTTGAGGACGCTTGGCGCATCCATCCACGTGCTGAGGGTCGCTCTAGCTTCTGCTTTTTTAGATTCAGCGACAGCATCTTCGAGATCGAATGACAGGGCGTCTGCCGCACTTGCCAAGGCCTTATCGAAGAGTTCGGGGCGAGACCCGGGGACGAAGAGTTTGCTTCTCATAATGCTAGAGTGACCTTCTGAAGGATGAAAAAGATCAATAGTCTTTCACCCTTATAGAATAGTTTCAGGGTGACATCTAGATGTTCTTGCTTTTTTCTCTGGTCTCGACATTGCGTGATGACGCTTGGTAACCTATGCTGCGCCGCAGCAAATAAACTTCTATACGTCATCTGTTAACTTGTATAAGTTACAGAATAATAAAACCATCAGCACGCAGACAAACAGTTCTTTGAGGAACCCCTATGCTCATCACTTCATATAAAAAAATACTCACGCATTCTTTTTTGATCGGTGCGATCTTGGGTGTTTCTAGCGCATCGTTTGCTCAGTCAAACTCCTTGGCGAATTTTCCGACGAAACCGATCAAACTCCTGGTTGGGTTTGCTCCAGGCGGAGGGACTGATGCCGCGGCGCGAACGATCGCGATCAAGCTCAGCGAAATATTGGGTCAAACAGTCGTAGTGGATAATAAACCAGGGGCTGGAGGCAATATTGCTGCGGATCTCGTGGCAAAAGCCCCCGGTGATGGTTACACCATTGGTTTGGCCAATATCGGCTCACTGGCTGTCAATCCCCATATGCCAAACGGGACAGCCTACAACACACTGAAAGATTTCGCGATGCTTGGTAATGGGGTGACCTTTGGCAATGTGCTTGTGGTGCGTACCGATTCAAACATCAAAACATTTGCGGATTATCTGGTGGCGGCCAAAAGTACGGATAAGCCGTTGTTTTATGGCTCTTCGGGTTTTGGAAGTGCGGGTCATATGTCCGGGGAGTTACTCAAACAACGCGCTGATACTACCGCACAGCACATTAACTACAAAGGCGGCGGTCCTGCGATGAATGGTTTGTTGGGTGGCGAGATTCAAGCTATTTTTGCCAGCGCACCGA
>JBIKOQ010000217.1:0-3973 GCA_044357955.1 Burkholderiaceae bacterium
ACTTATTTTGATCGACCGTTGGCTGAAATCTCACTAGGACAAGTGTTATTACGCCTTTTTCAGACATCAAGGCGGTTTAATGTTGAAATACAGCCTCAATTGGTTTTGTTGCAAAAAACCCTGCTGAATGTAGAAGGTCTCGGTCGTCAGCTTGATCCGCAGTTAGACTTGTGGAAAACAGCCAAACCTTACCTTGAGCGTTGGATGCATGAGCGTGTCGGGGTCGAGGGGATTAAAAAGAAAGTCATGCAGGAAGCCGCGCAGTGGTCTCAGTGGCTGCCCGAGTTCCCGCGTTTGATGTATGCGCAGCTCAACCGTCCGGATCTTACGTCTGAGGTTTTATCCGAGTTGCAGCGTTCCCGCAAAGCGCGCGAGCAAGGCAATCGCTTGCTGGTTGCATTAACGGGCGTAGCCGCCCTGGCATTGGGTGTGGCGCTTTGGGCGCTCATTCGATGAGTTTGTTAGTTAAACCTTTAGCCACAGATCACTTTTTATGTGATATCGATCTGAGCTGAATCTTTAAGGCAGTCAACGATGCTTTATACAGAACTTTTCAAGTCCATGGAGTCAGTGCGCTGGAATATGGCCACGGATATTCCTTGGCACGATTTTGATCGGAGCAAGCTCACCGATGAGCAAGCGCAAACGATCAAGATGAATGCCATCACAGAATGGGCTGCACTGCCTGCCACAGAAATGTTCCTGCGCGACAACCGCGATGACAGTGATTTTTCTGCCTTTATGTCGGTTTGGTTTTTCGAAGAACAAAAACATTCCTTGGTGCTGATTGAATATTTGCGTCGCTTCGCGCCTGATCTTGTCCCGACCGAAGAGGAGCTGCACCGAGTTCGGTTTGAGTTCGATCCGGCGCCCCCTCTTGAGACACTCATGTTGCACTTCTGTGGCGAGGTGCGTCTGAATCATTGGTATCGACGCGCGGCGGACTGGCACACAGAGCCCGTGATCAAAGCGATCTACAACGTGATCGCGCAAGATGAGGCTCGACACGCGGGTGCCTATTTACGGTATATGAAGCGTGCTTTGACCCAGCGTGGGAGTGATATTGCGACACAGGCCCGCATGGCCTTTGCAAAAATTGGGGTGCTGATGGCGTCGGCACATCGCACACCTCAAGCACTGCACCCCACCAACTTGCACGTCAATAAGGATATGTTTCCTGATGATACGGTGCAGTCCAAGTTGCCTGAACCCGGCTGGCTTGAGCGCTGGCTTGATCATCAGATTCATTTTGACAAAGACTGGGAAGGCAAAGTCAGTACGCGTATTTTGCACAATATGTCTTTGCTGATGGATAGTTCTTTTAAGACTGTTCAGGATTTGAATCGTTATCGTAAAGAGTTGTTAAGAGCAGTGCCCTTGATCACGCCGGACACCAAACCTTCGGTGGCTTAAGGGAGCGGATGTTGTTGATGGCTCCCCGGTTTGAAAGCAAAATCTTATCTCCCAAGCTCTGTGCTCAACACATCGCCCGGGGAGATTGGGTTCGCCCGCTGGTGTTTACGAATGGTGTTTTTGATATATTGCACCGTGGGCATGTGACCTATTTGGATCAGGCTGCGCAGCTTGGTGGGACGCTCGTGGTGGCGATCAATACGGACGCTTCGGCGCGCCGTTTAGGTAAGGGACCGGATCGGCCCCTCAATCACGAGCAGGATCGTGCGGCTTTGCTTGCTTCGCTAGCATGTGTCGATGTCGTGACTTTTTTTGATGAAGACACCCCCGTAGCGTTGATCGACTTGCTCCGACCAGACATCATCGTAAAAGGGGGTGATTACGACATGCAGACCTTGGCAGAAACCAAGCTGGTAGAGTCATGGGGCGGCAAAGCAGTCGCCATCCCGTTCGAGTTTGCGCGTTCAACAACCGCGCTGGTGAGCAAAATTCGCCAAGCTTAGAACTTAAACTTGGATGGACGCACGCCGCTCAAAGGTTTAATGACGGTTTCAAACAGTGTTGTTGTTTCAAAACTAGCCGCAGTTGTCCGCGTGACACAGTAAGCCGTCATCGCAGGAGCTTGACCCACCACAACGACCATGCGCCCACCTTCGCAAAGCTGATATTTGAGCGCGTCCGGTATGGCGGCAACCGCGCCGGTCACCAAAATCGCATCGTATTCGGTCGTCCCCCAGCCGTTGCTTGCATCACCAATTTCAACCTTGACGTTTGAAATGCCTGCTTGCTGAAGGTTGAGCTGTGCAAATGCGGCTAAGCGGGGGTCGATGTCAACGGTCGTCACGCCGCGTGCGATGTGCGCCAGCAAGGCTGCCTGATAGCCGGAACCCGTGCCGACTTCGAGAACGCAGTCATCCTCTTTGAGTTTAAGCAGTTGAGTGAATCTGGCTTCGAGTTTGGGTGCGAGCATCGTCTGATGCGTTTCCCCCGAGGAAATGGTCAGCGGGATCTCAAGGTCCGAGAACGCGAAAGCGCGATAGCTCGAGGGGACAAAGACCTCACGCTTAACGTTAAAGAGCGCCTCAAGCACATTAAGATCAGAAACGTCCCAGGGACGAATCTGCTGTTCGATCATATTGAAACGTGCGCGCTCGATATCAGGCAAAGTATTAGCTTTCATAAAATCAATGGGGCAACCCGTCAGTTGCTCAACAAGGTCACATGGCGGAAAACCCTTATTGTAAGGGTTTTCCTGACCAGAGTTGGTGGAAGTGGTGAACAGGCCCATGACCTTGACCCACATGCAGGGCATCGGCATGCAAAATCGCCTGAACCAAGTAGTCTTTTGCTTTCTGTGTGGCCTCGGGTACGGTTTGCGTTTGGGGCAAGAGGGCTGTGATCGCCGAGGAGAGGGTGCAGCCCGTGCCGTGCGTGTTGCGAGTTGGGATGCGATGACCGGGTAACTCGATCATCTGATCTCCATCGTGCAGGATGTCGATGGTGTCATTGCCAGGCAGATGGCCGCCCTTGACGAGCACCCAACGGTGTCCGGAGTGCGTCATCAGGTTGCGCAGGCGTTCGGCGACGCGACGCATTTCGCGAACGGTCTCGACACTGCGCATTTCCAGTAAAACGCCTGCCTCAGGCAGATTTGGGGTGATGATGGTGGCTAGCGGCAGTAACTGCTCCCTGAGCGCGCCGACGGCTTTTTGTTCGAGCAGCAGGTCACCACTTTTAGCCACCATAACGGGATCTAACACGATGTGTTCGGGATTGAAATGTCCTAGCCGATCGGCCACCACCTCAATGACGCCTGTTTGACCGAGCATGCCGATTTTTGCCGCATGGATCGTGACATCCGCAAACAGCGTATCGAGTTGTGCCCGAACAAACTGTGGGTTGACTGGTGAAATATCCGTCACGGCCTGCGTGTTTTGCGCTGTCAGGGCGGCGACCACCGCGCAAGCGTAGGCGCCCAGCGCGCTCATGGCTTTGACGTCCGCCAAAATGCCGGCGCCCCCTGAGGGGTCCATGCCGGCGATGGTCAGTGTGTTGGGTATCTGACGGGTCGATTCGGAGGCGCTCATGTGCTGCTCTTGGGGGTGATCAAACCCGTGGTGGGCGAGCTTGGTGCGGCCTGGTAAGTTTTGCGGGGGACGCGTCCGGCGAGGAAGGCCTCGCGACCGGCTTGGACGCCTTTTTTCATTGCGCTGGCCATCAGGACGGGTTGCTGCGCACCCGCGATCGCCGTATTCATGAGAACGCCATCACAGCCAAGCTCCATGGCAATCGTTGCATCGGAGGCGGTACCCACCCCCGCATCAACAAGAACCGGTACGCGCGCTTGATCAATAATGAGACGCAAGTTCCAGGGGTTGAGGATGCCCATGCCGGAGCCAATCAGCGAGGCGAGAGGCATGACCGCGACACATCCAATGTCCTCAAGCATGCGGCACTGCACAGGATCGTCGGTGCAATAGACCATTACGTCAAAGCCATCGGCGACGAGAGTTTTCGCGGCGGTGAGTGTCTCGGGCATATTGGGAAACAAGGTATGTGA
>JBIKOQ010000218.1:0-3961 GCA_044357955.1 Burkholderiaceae bacterium
CAATCGGCACGCATTTTGATGGATCAAATCTCTGTGTTTGCTGCACTCGAAGGCGCTGGTGATTCCTATGAAGCGCCAAGCCGTGGTGCCCCACAGATCGATCCAGTGTTGCTGCGCCCAGTCGATGATCTTGAGTTGACAGTGCGTTCTGCTAACTGCCTTAAGGCTGAAAATATTTACTACATCGGTGACTTGATTCAGCGTACTGAAAATGAGCTTCTTAAGACACCAAACTTGGGTCGTAAGTCACTCAATGAGATTAAAGAAGTGCTTGCTGCACGTGGTTTGACGCTTGGCATGAAGCTGGAAAACTGGCCACCTATGGGCCTTGAGCGTCCATAAATCGAAAAGACTCAGAAGTCGATAAGCCTTCTGAGTCTTAATAAAGTTCAGTATTAGTTGAACCGAATAGCAGTAGAAATGAATAGCAGTAGAAATGCGTAGCAGTACAAATCGGCCCGCAGCATCTTTTGCTGATCGAAGAGCTGAATACCTTGAGCGATTTTGCTCTGAATAGATTCAATAAGGAAAGTATCATGCGTCACGGTAATGGATTACGTAAACTTAACCGCACTAGCAGCCACCGTCTTGCGATGTTCCGCAACATGGCTGTAGCGCTCTTGACTCACGAAGCGATCAAGACAACCTTGCCAAAAGCAAAAGAATTGCGCCGTATTGTTGAGCCTTTAATCACCATGGGCAAGAGCCCAACATTGGCAAACAAGCGCCTGGCATTTGCGCGTTTGCGTGACCGCGAGCTCGTGGTTAAGCTGTTTGCTGAGATTGGCCCACGTTATGTAGGTCGTAACGGTGGTTACACGCGCGTTTTGAAGATGGGTCATCGCCAAGGCGATAACGCACCGATGGCCTTTATGGAATTGGTTGATCGCCCTATCGTTGAAGAAGTCGCTGGTTCAGATTCCGCTGCATAATAAATACTGCAAAACTCTCTGTTCTAGGCGTTCTCGATTGCGCTTAAACTTAAAAGCCTCGGTGTTGCCGAGGCTTTTTTGTATCCGCAGGATTCTGGATGTCGATACAATCTTAGCAATAGCCATTTGAGACGGATCAACATGCCTGAGCAAGATATAGTAATGGTGCTGACTAATGCGCCAGATCTTTTGCTAGCAAAACGCATTGCGCATGTGCTAATTGAAGAGCAGCTCGCCGCCTGTGTCAATATTGGTACGCCTATGCTGTCCGTATATCTTTGGAAGGGTGAGATCGAGGGTGCCGAAGAAATCCCTATGATCATTAAAACGGCGGCAAATAAGCAACAGGCGATGATTGAGCGCCTGATAGAACTCCATCCCTATGACGTCCCTGAGGCCGTTGTGTTGCCCATTGTTGGTGGATATGGTCCCTATCTCGATTGGGTTCGAAGTTTGACGGTGGGAACGCCGATATGAGCGCAGTAACAAAACTACGTAAGATTTCAAAAATATGTTCAATACTGGCGATGCTATTTGTATGGTCAAGTATTTTTTTTACTTCAGTCGTGCGGGCTCAGCAACAAGATTTTTTAGATCCAGAAAAAGCTTTTATCCTTCGAGCCCAAATGGCAGGACCAGGCGTCATTCAACTGCAATTTAAGATTGCCAATGGCTATTACATGTATCGTGAACAGTTTGTGTTCAAGCTCGATACTCAGAATGTAAAGCTTGGCGAGGGCAAATTTCCAGTGGGTCAGGTTAAACATGATCCAACGTTTGACCGAAAGATGGAGTTGTATTTCAAAGAGGTGATCATCACCTTGCCCATCACGGCGTGGCCAAAAGAGCTTCCAGCAAATCCTTTCGTTTTGACGGTCACGGGGCAAGGCTGCGCTGAAGCAGGTATTTGCTATCCGCCTATGGACTTTATTGTCTCCATGCAGGCAACACCTGAAGCCATTGGTTACTTGTTGCAGTCACCCGATAATACTCTGGGGGTTTTTGATCGCCTTCAGCAAGGACAGTGGACGGAGCTTTTTTTTGGAAGCAATGATGTCGGTCTCGCTGACATCCTGTCTTCGACGGGTGCTGTTGAGATTGTTTTATTGTTCTTCATATTGGGATTGTTGCTCGCTCTGACGCCTTGCGTGTTACCGATGCTGCCGATTCTTTCCGTCCTCTTAGTCGGCGAGCAGCAGCATGTTTCTAAAGCGCGTGGATTCGCTTTGGCATTTGGCTATGTGGCGGGCATGTCAGTGATTTATACGGCGCTTGGAATTGCAGCGGGGTTGAGTGGTGCGGGACTGGCAGCCTGGTTACAAACTCCGTGGGTATTGGGATTGTTTGCCCTGCTACTAGCCGTCTTAGCGCTTGCGATGTTCGATGTGTATACGCTTCAAATGCCTTCGTTCATTCAGTCACGGCTGATGGCTAAAAATTCGCATATCCTTGGCGGAAAGATGAGTGCGGCCATCTTGATGGGTGCACTTTCTGCACTGATTGTCGGACCTTGTGTTGCCGCCCCCTTGGCGGGCGCGTTGCTGTACATCTCCCAAACAGGGGATGTCTTCTTGGGCGGTGCGGCATTATTTGCGATGGCTTGGGGCATGGGGGTGCCGCTGCTCTTAATGGGTGCCTCAGCGGGAAAGCTCATGCCGCGCGCAGGCGCTTGGATGGAGGGCGTTAAGCAGTTTTTTGGTTTGTTATTGTTGGCAACAGCGTGGTGGATGGTGACGCCATTGATGCCCACTTGGATCCAGATTTTGGGTTGGGCCGTACTGGCCATGTTTGCAGCGGTACTACTGAGACCTTTCGAACCGATCACCAGCGAGTCTGGAGTGAGTGGGGCATGCCGTAAAACTTTGGGTTTGTTGCTGATCGTATTGAGCACGGTCTGGATTTTAGGTGTTGCGAGTGGTGGACGTTCGTTACTTCAGCCTTTAAATCATTTGTCGTTGTCAAACTCTCATCCCGCAATGATGGGGATTTCCACAGTGGCTCCCGTCACGACTCCAATTACGCCACAAGGATCAATGGACGGTAGTTCGAGCAGAATAGGCAAGCAGCAACTACTTGGCACACCCACTGTCAATCTCAGCAGCACAACGGCGCAAAGTCCTGGCGCTTTAAAAGCGGGACCTCCAAGTTTTCAACTTGTTAGAACCGTCGCGGAGCTTGAGCAATTACTTGCACAGTCGACGCGTCCCGTGATGTTGGACTTTTATGCGGACTGGTGTGTTTCATGCAAAGAAATGGAAGCCTTTACGTTTGTTGATCCGCGCGTCATACAACGGATGAGTCAGATGCTATTGTTAAAGGTCGATGTCACAGCAAACAATGCGGATGATCGTGCCTTGATGAAAAAATTTCGTTTGTTTGGACCTCCGGGTATTATTTTCTTTAGCCCTGGCGGTCACGAAAGAAAAGACGTGAGAGTGGTGGGTTTTCAAGATGCCACTCGGTTTACCGCGACCTTGGATCGTGCGTTAAAGTAAAAATAACAAATAAAAGACTTAAATCAGAGACAACATGACGCACGCACGGGACCAAGATTTGGCCAAGTCGGATCAACCAAAGAACGAAAACCCAAAGTCGACGACATCGGTCATTATTTTGTTTGCCTTGGCAGCTTGTGCCGCGACCACTTCTTTTCGAATTTGTGATCCCTTGTTGCCTGTTTTCGCAGAAGAATTTGGCGTTCGAACTGCGCAGACCTCCGGCACGGTGACTTGGTTTGCCATTGCGTACGGAGTCATGCAATTTTTTTACGGACCGCTTGGCGATCGTTATGGCAAGTTTCGTGTGGTCTCTTGGGCAACGCTTGGCTGCGCGCTTGGCGCCTTGATTGTTGTGTTCGCGCCCAGTTTGGAAGTGATTGAACTGGGCCGGCTGATTTCTGGTGCAACGGCAGCTGCCATTGTGCCGCTATCAATGGCTTGGATTGGCGACTATGTGCCCTATGAACAGAGACAGGCAACGCTAGCGCGTTTTTTGTTGGGCTCGATATCCGGTCTTGCACTTGGTCAGCT
>JBIKOQ010000219.1:0-3958 GCA_044357955.1 Burkholderiaceae bacterium
TTGCTTCGGGATCTTCGGCCGCTTCGATGTCTCTGCGATAGGCCGCCGCAACCCCCCCTTCCACTGGAATCGATCCCCAGATCGCGGAGGGCCACGCATAGCGCAAGTTCAAAGACTGTCCATTAGGACCAAATTTTGGGCCATGTAGCCCCCCTCCAACTCCAAAAGCGCGACGAATAATGATCGAAATCCACGGCACGGTAGCCTGCTCAATCGCGCCTGCGGCACGATAGGCAATTGGCACCGTGCCCGCACTCTCGGCCTCGAGACCAATCATCAAACCTGGTTGATCGGTGAAGTTGACGATAGGAATATGAAACGTATCGCATAGATCCACAAAGCGCTCGATCTTCATCGCCGACTTGTTCGTCATCGCTCCGCCCATCACCATGGGATCGTTGGCCATCACGCCAACCGGATAACCATTGAGGCGGGCCAGACAGGTCAGTGTTGATCCTCCGAATAATCGACTCATTTCAAACAAGGAATCTTTATCGACGATTTTTTCAAGTATTTTTCTGATTTGATACGGTGTACGTTTATTTTCTGGGATAGCGTCATCGAGTTTTTCATCCATTCGCCACGGATCATCTACACACTCAGTCACAGGAGGCGCTTGCCATACATTGCGCGGCAAATATGACAGGAATCTCTGGATCTGGTCGAACGCGTCTTCTTCGGATTTGGCAATGTTATTGACCGATCCCGCCTTGGCCGCAACTTTTGCTCCACCCAACTCCTCTTTTGTGACTGTTTGGTTCAAGCCTTGCTTGACGACAGGTGGTCCCGCTGCGAACACTTGACCAACATTTTCAACAATGACCGAAAAATGTGCGCACGATACCTTGACTGCCCCGAGCCCTGCGCAAGCGCCCAATGCGGCACCGACAACTGGCACTGTGCTTAACAAGGGGATCACGGGCCATGTAGGGTAGCCAGGAATTTTCGTGGATTGCTGTTGCTCAATCAGTCTGACACTCCCGCCTGCCGTGTCGACCATGCGTATCAAGGGCATCCGAAACTGATACGCCATTCTCTCGGCGTACAACCATTTATCGGCCACTGTCGCCTCGCTAGAACCTGCACCAATGGTGTAGTCGTCACCCGAGATCATGACTTTTCGATTGGCGATGCGACCCGTTCCAGTGACTGCATTGGAGGCGATGAAGGAAACTAAATTTCCTTGTGGATCGTATTTCCCCTTTCCTGTTGTCATCCCGAATTCACGGAAGGTTCCAGGATCGAGTAATTTCTCTACTCTTTCTCTGACGTTGAGTTTCCCGAGCTCTTTTTGTCGCGCTAATCTGTCCTCGCCACCCATTTTGCGTGCCGATGCTCGACGCATGTCGAGTTCAGTGTATGCAGCTTCCCAGCTCATTTAAATCTCCGATTATTTTTTTTCATTATCAACTCAAAAAAAGTAAAATACAAATATAAGAATTTAATTCCTATATTAGGAATTAAAAATTCGTCAAAATCAACCCTAGAATTCCTTTTAAATCGTTTAATCGTTTATTAACAGGATGAGACTGATGTTTAACAAAGTGATGGTGGCTAACCGGGGCGCAGTCGCTGCCCGCGTGCTGAGAGCCTTGAGGTCGTTACACATCAAATCTGTCGCCGTCTACTCGGAGGCCGATCAAGATTTGCCTTATTTAACGCTGGCAGACGAGACCTACTACCTCGGACCTGCAAGTCCTCGAGAGAGCTATCTTAATCAAGAGGCATTAATCAACATACTCCTTGAGTCAGGCGCGGATGGCGTACATCCTGGCTATGGATTTCTGGCTGAAAATGCTGAGTTCGCAAGTCGAGTCAACGAAACCGGTGCGACCTTTATCGGACCTAGTCCGCGTTGGATTGATGCGATGGGTCACAAAACCCGAGCTAGAGCGCTGATGGCATCGAACGGTCTCTCAATGGGACCCAGCTCAGAGTTACTCAGTGGCGACCTTGACGAAGCATGGCGCGCAGCCGAAATGATTGGCTATCCTGTGCTCGTCAAACCTGCTGCCGGTGGTGGCGGTATCGGCATGATGGCTGCGCACAATGCAGAACAATTGGCTAAAGCCCTTGAGAGCGCAATCTCTTTATCAAAACGCAGTTTTGGGAGCGGTGAGATTTATCTCGAAAGGCTCATGACCCAGCCTCGACACATTGAGTTTCAGCTATTAGCCGATCGGAACGGCAATGTTCGCCACTTGTTTGAACGCGACTGTTCCATTCAACGCAGACACCAAAAAGTGATCGAAGAATCACCCGCACCTCAACTACCACGACAGATGCTGAACAAGGCGGGCGACGATATCGCAGCCGTCATGCAAAAGCTCAAATACGACAATATTGGAACCGCTGAAACACTTTACGCGGGCGGCTCTGAGTTCGCATTTCTCGAGATGAACACCCGCTTGCAAGTCGAGCATGCCGTCACAGAAGAAATCACCGGGATTGATATCGTTTGCGCACAGATTCGTCTGGCGGCTGGCGAACCCTTGTCTACGGTCCTTCCGGAAAAAATTAACATCTCGGGACATGCCATCGAAGCGCGCATTTACGCCGAAGACCCCATTAAGTTTTTTCCGTCTCCAGGCCCTTTAAAAACCTTGTCATTCCCAAAGGGCGATGGCATCAGAGTGGAGACGGGTTATGCAGCAGGAAGTCTCATCACTCCTCATTATGATCCGTTGATCGCTAAACTCATCATTCACGCCTCTGATCGAACGCTCGCGATCAACAAGCTCATCGAGGCACTTGACCAAACCGATATCCAAGGCGTCAAACACAACATCCCTTTTTTACGTCTGGTTCTGGATAGCGAAGAATTCAGAGCAGGCAATATTCATACCGGCCTGGGTACAGATCTTGTAGCTCGTCACTCCGGCAAGAAATAAATAGTAGTCTTTAACAATTTGATCGATTTTGAGTGATAAAAAAGGAACTTAAACATGGCACGCATGGAAATTACTTCAGAAGTGACTGGTAAGGTTTGGAAAATCGTGGCTGCACCCGGTCAATCCATATCGATGGATGAGGAAATTATGATTCTCGAGTCCATGAAAATGGAGATTCCCGTGCTGATGGCAGAAACGGGAACCTTGCTAGAAATCCTCGTTGCCGAGGGCGATGCTGTCGAGGATGGTCAAATCGTAGCCGTCATCGACGTTTGAGAGCTTTTCCAGAGGGGCACAAGCTTATTAAAGTGCTCATCAGTTCGGCATGATCGCCGCAAAGTTTTGCATTGAACGTCTGAGCGCTGGATCGAAGGGACTGATCTTCGGTGCAATGAGATCAACCTCGCGACGCAGCAACTGCAAAATAATTGGGATACGCTCCTCTGTGACGCGACTGGCAATCGAGCCGACACTGATAGCGGCATAAGCACGACCTGTTTGATCACGCAACGGCACGGCGACCCCCGCCATGCCCTCGAGTAGACCAGAGGATTTGTGGGCATAGCCCAGTTGACGGATACGCTCCACTTCCAGTCTGATATAAACCTCATCAAACCTGCTGACCTCTTTAATCCGAGGCAGGTTATTGCGAATAACCTCGTCTCGTTCCTCCTCAGGCAAGAATGAGAGTATTGAAAGGCTCCCTTGTCCAATTCCAATTGCGACCCTGCCACCAATATCGCCCGTAAAGGAACGAATGGGGACGGGCCCCTCGGCACGGTCCAGACAGACGGCATCGAAACCGTTGCGCACCAGCAGAAAAACCGTGTCACCCAAGCTTGCGCAAAGTCGTATAAGAGAGGGACGACACACATCTCGCAAGTTCATCGGATTTCCGGCGCGGGCTGCCATTGAGAAAAAATCGATACTCAAGCGATAGCGCTTAGATTTGGTGTCTTGTTCGATGGCGTGCTGATCGATCAGAGATTGCAGTGTTCGATGAACCGTACCCTGTGTCAGTCCAATCATTTTCGAGATTTCAGTCACGCGTAAGCCATCAGCCGAGG
>JBIKOQ010000220.1:0-3941 GCA_044357955.1 Burkholderiaceae bacterium
AACGTTTTGATCCAGCCTATAGGCCATCGTGACAAATTCAGGGAGCCGCTCGGTATGGTTAAACCAGATTGCATCAAATCTTTGGTGACCACGTTGGACAGAAAGTTTTAAGTGCTTCTCACCCACGAGTTTTTGGCTTCGAACTTGAAATTCGTCAAGAAAGAGGGGAGCTGTAAATCCTGCCCCCCAGACTTGTTGCTCCAAAATATGCGCGACTTGGGCGTTGGCGTAACCGACCTCAAGTGAGCCGTCGGTCTCGAGGATGGGCTCAAAACTCGTCCGTCCTGTTAACTCTACGACAGCCATATCAAAAGCGGGGACAAAATGATCGAAATCTCCACGACCTAGGGTCAAACCTGCTGCCATGGCATGTCCACCAAATTTCCTGATCAATCCAGGATTGCGTTTGGACACAAGATCCAATACATCACGTAAATGAACGTCAGGGATCGAACGCCCCGAGCCTCTGAGTTCATCCTCTCCGGCTGGAGCGAACGCTAAAGTGGGGCGGAAATATTTTTCTTTTAAACGCGATGCCACAAGACCCACGACACCTTGATGCCATTCCGGATGATATACACAGACCGACGCGCCTAATTGCCCTGTTTGTATGGACTCGGTGGCCGCCAAGGCTTGTTCTTTCATGACGTTTTCGATTTGACGACGTTCGCGGTTGATGGTGTCAAGTTCGCGCGCGAGTTCAAGTGCTTGCATCTCATCGTTTGTAATCAGGCACCGTATTCCAAGCCCCATGTCTGCGAGTCGGCCTGCAGCATTAATACGAGGTCCTAAGGCAAACCCCAGATCGAATCCACTCGCCGTTTGCGGGTCTCTGGCGGCAACCGCAAACAATGCGCGTATTCCAGGTTGCATCAGTCCGCGACGCATTCGCTCTAGGCCTCGCGTCACAAGCAGCCGATTGTTTGCGTCGAGCTTAACCACGTCAGCGACCGTGCCAAGAGCCACCAGATCGGCGAGCGCATCGAGTCGTGGGCCGCCGTTCGCAGGATAATGACCTCGTGTTCGGAACTCGGCACGTAAGGCGAGCATGAGATAAAAAATCACGCCAACGCCCGCTAAATTTTTTGAGGGAAACGAGCAACCAGGTTGATTAGGATTGACAATCGCTAAAGCGTTTGGCAATTCATCGCCCGGCAGGTGGTGGTCCGTCACGATCACGCCAATACCCAGCGCATTGGCGGCCGCAACACCCTCGACACTCGCAATTCCGTTATCAACCGTGATTAGCAAGTCTGGACGACCAGCTCCGTGTTGCACGGCAAGTTCAACCACCGCCGGCGAGAGTCCATAGCCTGTTTCAAAGCGGTTGGGCACGAGAAAATCGACGTTCGCACCCATTTCAGTCAATGCACGCATGGCAACCGCACAGGCTGTTGCGCCGTCACAATCGTAATCAGCCACAATGAGCATGCGTTGGCCCGATTGAATTGCGTCGGCCAATAAAGAGGCGGCTTTGATCGCCTGCGTTAAGGTGCTAGGCGCGAGTAAGGCTGGCCAGTCAAGCAGGACATCTTCTTGCCGTTTAACGCCTCGAGACGCCCAGAGCCGAGCAAGCAGGGGATGTATCCCGGCTGACTCGAGGTGCTGAGTGGTGGCGAGCTCTGAGGGGCGTACGGTTAGTTTGGGCGTGTCCACCATGTCATCCAGTCTTGATTGCGTCGAGGCAACAGGGTATGCCACCAGCGTTGTTGAGGGGCCGTTAGGCGAACTGCCCTGCGTTCACCAACGAGCGTGAGGGATACTTGCGCAGGTAAGGCTTCCAAATAATGAGAAAGCGTTTGGAGTTGTGCGATCCAGTTTGCCCAATCGGACTCTAAAAATGACTTAGTCAGCTTGTCGTAATGGATGACGCTCGAGTCTTGATTAGGCGCTTTCCAGCCCCTTGATCCCCCATAAAGCCACAAACTATTGATTGGCTCGAGTCCTTGATCGGTGCGTTGCGCATTCACGGGGTGGTGATGCCAAACCATTTGTATCTCATTGAGCAGTTTTCGCCAGGCTTTCATTGTGTCATCTTGTGGCCACCAATCCGATACAGACAATAGTGATACAGCCGCCGGTGTGATGGAGGTCAACCGAGCCTCTTGGGCCAACCAAACTCGCCAGCGACCATGAGCAATGGGCAAGGCAGAAATCTCGCTATCGGCCCAAAGAGGCTTGACTGCCTCAAATAAGGCGTCAGCGTGTTCGGCATTTAAATGAAGTGACTCTGGAAAGGCAAGTTTGGCGCCCTCGCGACCGATCGCGACAGAACAGAGATCAGCCACCCAGACCTGCTCGTTTGGTGCTGAAATGCCTGCTCTGAGTGGACCAAAGCCGCTGCTCAGGGTCTGCCCAGCAGGTGGGACAAATCCAAGCGCAGAAAGCGCTAGAAACTCTTGCGCTGTACAGCCTGTTTCTTCAGGTGGGCACTTTACCTCGGTCGCGAGGTTTCGCTTTAATCGTTCGATCAAAGCGGGACAATGCTCACGCAGGTGAGGAGCAAGATCAGGGGCGACGTTTTGGGGCGGCAATGCGCCGTTGATAATCAGATGCATAGTTTGAATTGTAGTGGGAGGAGTGCCATGATGGGGGTTTGATGCGATAATGCTTAGGTGTTTAAACTACCCTACGAACTCTGGATTGGCGCCCGCTATGCGGGCTTGACGCGTTCTCGTGCCCGAGGCGGAAAACGTGACGGCTTTGTCTCGTTTGTCGCTGGGACTTCGATGGTTGGCATCGCGCTTGGCGTTGCGGCCTTGATCGTCGTATTGTCGGTCATGAACGGTTTTCAAAAAGAAGTACGAGACCGAATGTTGTCGGTTTTACCGCACATCGAAATCTATGTTCCAGGCGTTGAACCTCTCAAGGTTCTTGATGAATGGTCCGATCTGGCTAAACAGGCGCGTCAATCACCCCAGGTAATCGGGGCCGCTCCTTTCGTCGCGGCGCAGGCAATGTTGATGCGAGGGCAAGAATTGCGTGGTGTTCAAGTGAGGGGTATTGATCCTGTCGCTGAAAAAGAGGTCTCCGAGGCGGGGAGTCAAATGGTCAGAGGCAAAATGACAGACCTCAAGCCCGGAGCGTTTGGCATCGTTCTAGGCCAAGAACTCGCTGATATATTGCAGGTCAGGATCGGGCAGACCGTCATGATGCTTGCCCCCGCCGCCAGTATCAGTCCTGCGGGCTTTACGCCTAGGATGCGTCAATTTACCCTTTTAGGTACTTTTCGCTCGGGACATTACGAGTATGACTCTTCGCTAGCTTTCGTGGATGCGACGGATGCGGCCAACATGTTTAGAGATGGAGGCATGGCAGGGGTTCGATTGCGCGTCACGGACATGCATCGTGCACCCGAAATCGCCCAATCACTCATTGCTCTTCTTCCTCGCAATGTGGCGATTGCTGACTGGTCTCGTAACAATAGGACTTGGTTTGCCGCTGTTCAGACAGAAAAACGCATGATGTTTTTGATTTTGACCTTGATCGTTGCGGTGGCCGCTTTTAATTTATTGTCTTCACTGGTGATGGCCGTCAAGGACAAGCAGTCGGACATTGCCATTTTGCGAAGTTTTGGTGCCACTCCCGGTGAAATTGCGCGCATATTTCTTGTCCAAGGGGCGTTGATCGGTGTTGTCGGTACGCTTCTGGGGGTGTTGGGCGGGGTGGCGATCGCCTTCAATGTGGACGTCCTTGTGCCTGCGATTGAGCGCATGATCGGTGTTCAGTTTTTACCCCGTGAAATTTATTTCATCAACGCCTTGCCTTCGGATCCTCAGCTTTCTGACATCACCACCATTGGAGTGACCTCGTTGATCATGTCGTTGCTTGCGACCTTATATCCAAGTTGGCGCGCTTCGCGACTCCAGCCTGCGGAGGTCCTACGTCATGACTGATGTTGCACTGCAAGCAAAACATATATCCAAACACTACGATGATGG
>JBIKOQ010000222.1:0-3911 GCA_044357955.1 Burkholderiaceae bacterium
CCTTGAAAACCTTTTAAATGGTTTTTTAGGGCGCGCCACCCAAGAGCCCATCGAGGGCTCTCTACCCTTAGTGATCGGGGGGCAACGCTGTGGCTGGCTTTTTCCAGGCGCAGCACAGGCTCTCTCAAACGTTAAAACCGTGAGACTCACCACAACTGCAGCCTATTTTGGGGAAAACCTCGCGCCGGGTGCCCCGCTAGACGCCTGCCTCGCCGACATCGCGCTCACCCTAAAAAAAGCCGGTTGTACACCAGGCTGGCGTAACGAGCTGCTGGACGTCTGGTCCGCGCCTACCGGACAGGACAACGCCCCCGCAAACCGGGTTGGCGCGATCGAACGTGGCGTCATGCGCCCTCTAGGGCTCACCACACGCGCAGTCCATCTTAGCGGTTGGTCCACAGATAACCGGCTTTGGGTTGCCCGAAGATCCCTGACCAAAGCCACAGACCCTGGGATGTGGGATACGCTGGTGGGCGGACTTGTCGGCAATCTCGAGGACGCAGACTTCGCGCTCGTTCGCGAGTCTGACGAAGAAGCCGGACTGGATGCGCCCGACATCGTGGCACGCACACCCCTCAGAACCATCGCACACATGCGGCGTCAACTGCCCGAAGGTTTTCAAACAGAAGCCGTTCTCACCTGCGAATGTGTCCTGGCCGATCATGTCACCCCAAAAAACCGGGACGGGGAGGTGATGGAAATCCAACTCCTCGAGCAAGAGACTCTTTATCAAATGCTTAAAGAAGATGCCTTTACCCTAGAAGCATCCATTGTGATTACTGAGGATCTATGGCGTCGGACAGCGGATTAATCGTGTGATGTGCGCGCCAAACTTCGAGTGCGCGCATGCGTTGCAGGGCCACCAACTCAATCGCAGCCTTAATGGTGGGGTCCTGCCCGAGCAACTCATCGAAGTCTTTCGCAGGCAAACACAGCACCTTGCTATAACCCAATGAGCGTACCTCGAAATCTTCAGGTACGTTATGGTCCAGAAGATACATTTCTCCGAAAAACTCTCCCGAACCCAACTCAACGTGCGTGCCGTCCGGCAATAAAATTGTGACGGCGCCGGATGCCACGATATACAAGCCAAATGGGGGGGCTTTTTTTCCCCAAATCAGCTGATCTGGCAAAAACAGGCGGGGCTTAAGCATTCGACTGACTGCCCGCTGCGCCTGCTCGGGCAAACCCATCAACAAGGGCACACGCGCAACAAGTTCAGCCGAGCCCATTTGTATATCAAGGGAAGCATCTTGATCAAGAAACGCCCAGCGCTTTGTCACCTGGTCCGACAGACTTTCATAGACCTCACCACTGATTAGTGATTGGTCAAACATCTCACCATAACGCTCGCGCTCAAGGCGCCGCGCGATGCGTCCCAAATAGTGCTCTTGCATCCACAGCGAATACGTTGGGTACTGAAGCTCCAACGCGTGCAGGGCTTCCCGAATCATGGACAGACGTTGAGTATGCAACGCAGTCATTTTTTCACAGGCCTCAGGACCCAGAATTTCGGGTAATTTTTTTTCAATAAAGTCCAGAAGCTGTTGTGAAATAGAGCGCATACACATCAATGCGACAAAGCGCTGACTGAGTTCGTGCGCCAACCAGCGTTGCACACCAAATATTTCATAAATTCGCATCGCTTGCCTAAAGCGGCGGGGATAACGCATTGATCGTGCGGTACTCGACTCAAAACCCCGTACGCCCCTCAGTCGAACGGTCTCTTCAAGACGTTCGGCCCGACCGAGCAATCGCTCAGCCATGTTGCGATCAATAATCTGATGCTTCAACACATCAAAATACCTTTCGTACTCTTGTCTGGCCAGAATTGTCAGTCCAAGATCTACACGTTCTTTGATCGAAAAATGCTCGATATGAAGCTCACTGCCTTCTTCGATACTTTTATTAAAGGCCGCATAGACATGCTCACGCGCTGCGCCAGAGACATGCTCGGAGCGGGCAATTTCATCGGTTTCTTGTTGAATCATCGCCGTGGCGACAATGACAGCTTGATTTCTCAGTGCGCGCTCTTTTTTGGTCAGTAAATTCAGGCCCAACATTTTGATCATAGGCTGTAATGTCAACCCATTGATAAAGAGTGTTGCCAACACAAAGCCCGTAACCGTAATCGCAATAAATTCTCTCGCCTCGACAGGCAAACTTGTCCGCTCGGTGACGGCCAGCGCAAGCGCGAGAGACAGCGCCCCGCGCAGTCCGCCCCACCACAGCACCACTCTAAATCTCGTACCAATGCGTGCACCAATACCTGAAAAAGAGAGCAAAGGGACTAGACCAAACACAACGATTGCGCGCGCTAAAAGCGTCACGCCAAACACGAGGAACACATAAAAAAGATGTATCCAGGTCGCATTCTCCATGACCTTGGGGATCAGCATCGCCGCAAACAAAAAGATCAGCGAATTCGCCCAAAAGCCGAACTGATGCCAAGACTGTGAGAGGGTCACGAACGTGGTTGGTGCCATTCTCGTGCGGCCGGTCGAACCCACCACCAAGCCTGCCACCACGGTCGCAACGACACCAGAAACATGAAAATAATGTTCAGAAACAAAATAGGATAAATAGGCGACAGAGATCGTCAAAGAAATCTCTGCGGCGGGCCAACCCCGCAACAGAGGAAACGATAAACAGGCTAGTCGCGCCAGCACGAATCCCGTCAGACCACCGCCAATAAAGAGATAAAAGAAGTTTTGTGAGAGTGCGCCAAAGCTCAGCTCAGCTGTATGAGACAAGACACCCATCAGCGCTGCGTACAACGCGATGGCCGCTGCATCGTTCAACAAACTTTCGCCTTCGACCAGCGTGTTGAGTCTCGCAGGCGCACCAACCTCTTTGAAAATCCCGATCACTGCGGCAGGGTCTGTCGTTGCGACAATCGAGCCCAGTAGCAAACAAACCACCAGACTAAAGCCGGAGATGTTGGATAAGACCACACCCACCAATACTGTGCTGATGATAACGGCCACCACAGCCATCATTAAAATAGGGCCTAAGTCATCCAACAGCCTACGCACATTCATTGCGAGTGCCGCTTCAAAGAGCAAGATCGGCAAAAATACGACCAGAAATGTTTCGGACGAGATTTCAAAAGTACTAATAATGGTCAGAAACTCGCCCAGTACGGGCGGCGCCCATTGGTGTACATGGGAAACATAACCCAACACACAGCCTGCGATCGCAAGAAAAACCGAGTAAGGCAGCTTGACGCGCCCGGCAAGTGGCGGCATGAAACACACGAGTGCCAAAAGGCCCGTGAGTCCAAACACAAAGGATTTGATGTCCATAGCCATTGATTCCGAAAACTTGGATGGCCTTGCCTGCCAACAGAACCCAATGGTACGTGATGTCGCGGGATATTGACTTTAATTTGTCAAAGCCAAACGCATTTTTTTCATCGCTGCAACTTCGATTTGACGAATTCGCTCAGCCGACACGCCAAACTCCTCTGCCAACTCGTGCAGCGTAGCGCCACTGTCGTCCTGTAACCAGCGCGCCTGAACAATGCGACGCGAGCGAGGATCCAGCGCCTCCAAGGCGCGATCCAATCCGGCTCCGCGCATCAGGTCTTCGTCCCTGCGCGCAAGCACCTGTGTCGGATCGTCATGCCCCTCGTCGGACAAATACGCAATCGGTGCGTACGCATCTTCATCGTCGTCTTGATTTTCAAGCGACATTTCGCGACCAGAGAGGCGAACCTCCATTTCACGCACGTCTTCGGTACGCACATTTAAATGCGCCGCGATCTCATCAACCTGTTTGGAATCCAGCGTCTGCCCATCAGGTCGCATACTGCGCAAATTAAAAAACAACTTTCGTTGCGCCTTGGTGGTGGCGACCTTGACCATCCGCCAGTTGCGAACGATATATTCGTGAATCTCGGCCTTAATCCA
>JBIKOQ010000223.1:0-3908 GCA_044357955.1 Burkholderiaceae bacterium
AACTTTCTATCGTCAAATAATGGATGACTCAAGAACGTTTTTAACAAATCATTTATAATTCCGTCCGTCGTTGAAGTTTTGGGTATAAAGCCCGATTGCCGGAGTAGCTCAGTTGGTAGAGCAGCTCACTTGTAATGAGAAGGTCGAGGGTTCGATTCCTTTCTCCGGCACCAAGATTAAAAAAGCTGTCAGGTTACCCTGACAGCTTTTTTCATTTAGGCTTTTTCTGATGCAGTGATACGCGTTAAACCAGACTATCTGCCCAAATGTTTTTTGCCCAGCCCCAAGCATATGTTCCCTCAAGCGCTGTAGGAGCAGGGGACAAACCGCCCGAACCAGCAACTGTCTTAAAGGTCTTTTCTGCCGGCACGTATTGATGCACACTGGCGACGTGAACCACGTCCGTTGCATTCACAAAGCTATAACAAGTATTCGTCAACACCGGCTGTGGATTAACGGCAAAACCACTCAACTCAGCAACGATCGCTGCCGCAGTGACCTTCGCATGTTGATTCGCCATATGACCAGACTTTGGCATAGCGGGCGCAACCTGTATCGAGTCGCCAATAATATGAATGTCTTTTGCCACCACAGACTCGAAATTCAAGAAGTTCACGTTCGACCATCTTGCATTCGCATCCGCAAGCCCTGCTTTCACAATTAAGTCACCGGCACGCATAGGTGGCAAGATATTCAACACATCCGCCTTGACGTCTTCTTGCACTTCAAACTTGATCGTGCGCGTTTTGGCATCAACAGCCGTCACATTGTGCTCGGGGGTATATTGAATGATTCCGGGGTAAAGCTTAGCCCAGGCCTCCTTAAACAGCTTGCCCTTTGAAGTCACATCTTGGTTTGCATCAAACACCAAGACTTTTGATTTAGGTTTGTTTTTCTGCAGGTAGTTTGCGACCTGACATACGCGCTCATAGGGTCCTGGAGGGCAGCGATAAGGCGCCAGTGGGATACTCAAGGCATACACACCACCATCACGCATCTCTGCAATCTGCTTGTGCAGGGCTGTCGTCTCGGCGCCCGCTTTCCATGCCTGGAGCGTCACACCCGCTTTGTTTGCCGCCTCGAGACCCTCCACACGATCCATCATCAGGCCGATACCTGGAGACAACACGAGCTTGTCATACTTAATGGTTTGACCAGATGCCAACTGGACGGTTTTCTTTTGGCGATCGATACTCGCGACCATATCTTTCACCATTTTCACGCCATGATTTTTTGCAAGGCCTGCATATGGAACTGAAAGTGCGCTGAGCTGTTGCGAGCCACCCACCACTAGATTAGAGAGTGGGCAAGAAATAAATTCAGGATTTGGTTCGATCAGCGTGACCTGCGCTGTGTTGTTTGAAAACATGCGCAAGTATTTAGCGGCAGTCGCTCCACCGTAACCTGCACCCACAACGACGATCTGTGCTGACTTGAGTGAACTGGCTTGCGCTTGACCATTTAACCCAAATGCCAAACCGGCGACCGCTGCGCTTTGTCCAAGAAAATGACGACGATTCATAATATTGCCCCTTTAGTTTTTCTTGCCAAGAACGCTAGCAATCGTTTTGAGTTGTTCGTCGGTATACCCTTTTGCAAGTTGATGCATGATGGTCCCTGTTCTCTTGCCCGTCTTATAGGCCATCAGAAGTTCGTACATGACGGACTCAGGCAGATGATTAATCATTGGCACCGTCACGCCAGGAACGCTGACGCCATTGGTACCATGGCAGTTTGCGCAAGTCGCGGCAAGACTTTGGTTATATAAACGCTGAGCTTGTATGTCTTGCGCTTGGGCTGTTGTGCCCGTTGTCAGACCGGCAAGCCCCGACAGCATCAGCGCTGTCATAGCGAGAGTTTTACGCATCAAATTCTCCTCATTAGATATTGAACTTTTATTGCTATCGTCTCTGTTATGTAGTCTTGTTGACAATCAAGGTTTACCCTTGAGGTCCTTTACCCTTTACTTCCCTTCATCAGCATTTATTCTAAGTATCAGCATGCGGTGATCTATTTTAGACACCATGTTGTGCAAACCAGCTTAAGCATTTATCCCAACCATCTTTAGCTGGCCCAGCCTGATAAGTGGCACGGTAATCTGCATGAAAGGCGTGGGGTGCATCAGGATAAATTTCAAACCGACTCGCTGCTGCTGCTTTATTACCAGTCGCTGCGGCAAGTGCTTTTTTCATTTGATCGACGGTTTCTAAACTGATCCCTGTATCTTTACCACCATACAATCCGAGCACCGGCGCTTTGAGTTGCGCAGCTAAGTCGACCGGATGCATAGGAAAGTTTTCACTTTTCTCTCCGACGAGACGGCCGTACCAGGCCACTCCAGCCTTGACCTGGGGGATATATGCGCTTGCAAGCCAGGTAATTCGCCCTCCCCAGCAAAAACCCGTCACGCCCACTCTATTGATGTCTCCGCCTCGCGTACCTGCCCACTTCAAGGCGACTTCAATATCCGCCATCACTTGCTTGTCTGGCGTCTTTGAGACGATTTGTGACATGATTTCAGCCATTGTACCAAGTGCAGTCGGGTCTCCTGCTCTGGTGAAAAACTCTGGTGCAATTGCGAGGTAACCACGTTTAGCAAAGCGACGGGCGATATCCGCAATATGCTCATGCACCCCGAATATTTCGCTCGCAACAATGATGATTGGTAGTTTATTTTGAACGCCCACAGGTCTAGCAACGTAGGCGTAAAGCTCGTTATTTCCGTCAACAATCGTTTCTTCACCGGCCTTGATGCCCGTAAAGTCCGTTTGAATGACTTGCGCAAAAGTAGGCTGGGCAACCGAGGCAAAACCAAGCCCTAAGCCCACAGCTGAGGTATTTCGCAAAAACTCTCGGCGGGTTCGCCGCGGATCGCCGTTAAGCGCTTCGAGGTCTGAAAACTGATCCGAATTCATCCGTTTCTCCTTGAAATTTGTATTTTTTTCTAATTTACAAGACAACTGACCCGTTGTATTAGGGTATGCCTTAATTTATTTAATATCGAAAATTTAGTAATTTAGGTGGTTTATTACTAAAAGACATTTGTTTATAACAATAGAATATATAAATGTCTTTAGTGGGTTATCCCTATATCAATTCATCGTTTTAGGCGAGTGAGGACTAAATTGAATCCGAAAGACCTAGCGTTTCAACCCGGAAAGCTCCAAAAAGCTCCTGAGAATTTTCTATCCAGGGACTTTGCCTCTGACTTAACAGAAAAAGGCATGGACGACACGCGCCGCGGTTTTTTACGAAACAGCTTTTTTGGTGCGCTCGCTGCTGGAGCTGCTGCAGGCGGAATGGCCAACACCGCGCGCGCTTCGCAAGGTGATCCTGCCATTCTAGAAAAACAACCATGGCAAACCACACTCGGCCAGCCTGTCGCCGCCAAGCCCTACGGTATGCCGTCAAAATATGAAGCCAATTTACAGCGCAGAGAATCTCCTGGTTTGACCCGTGTTTCTGCGGCCTCTGTGGCATTTACACCACTTCAAGGCCTCTTTGGCATGATCACGCCAAGCGGCTTGCACTTTGAGCGTCACCATCAGGGCTGGTACGACATCGATCCGGCTCAACACCGGTTGATGATCAATGGTCTTGTTAAAAAAGACATGGTGTTCACCATGGAAGATCTGATGCGTCTGCCTTCTGTTTCGCGTATTCATTTTATTGAGTGTGGCGCCAACACGGGTATGGAGTGGGGCAACGTCGCAGTCCCAACCGTTCAGTACACGCATGGCATGATTTCCTGTTGCGAATTTACAGGTATCCCTTTGTCCCTACTACTCGACATGGTCGGCGCAGACTTCACCAAGGGTAAATATGTGCTGGCCGAAGGCGGTGATGGCTCAGGCATGACACGTACGATTCCAATGGAGATCGCGCGCGACGATGTCATCGTCGCCTGG
>JBIKOQ010000139.1:0-5102 GCA_044357955.1 Burkholderiaceae bacterium
CGTCTGGGTCAGCGTGGTTTTTGTTCTGGGTTGGGTGTTGACCCTGCCTTTTTGGTTATTTCCACCCCTCGGTCTATTGGTATCGCTCTTGTGGTGGACGTTCGCCTTTTCTCGCATTATGCGGATCGATGCGATCGTCGAGCACGCAACCTCTCAAGAACGTTTACTCCTGATCAAGCGCCAAAGCACGGGCTTTTGGACCATCGGTATGGTGTGCGCTCTCATGAATCTGATTCCACCTGCGTGGATTTTCCTGCCCGTCTTTTCTGGTTTAGTGTACGCCCATTACGGCTTGGATGCTTTGCAGCGACTGCGCTCCGAAAGAACCCTCGATATTTAAGCGAATAAACGCATGCTGGTCGTAATGGGCGCGACATTTTGTGCTGAAATGCTGGATGATTGTTTTGTTTTTTTAATGGATTGCCTATGTCAGTCTCTCAAACCAAAGCTCGATTCGGTCTAATTGTCGTTGGCGATGAAATTTTGTCTGGTCGCCGCCAAGACAAGCACTTTCCCAAAGTCGTTGAGTTGCTTGCAGCGCGGGGCCTTCAGCTGTCCTGGGTTGAAATCCTTTCTGGTGATCGCGCGGCGTTGACTGAGGCGCTTACGCGCAGTTTCGCCGGCAATGACATTGTGTTTTGTTGTGGCGGCATTGGCGCCACGCCTGATGACCATACGCGTCAGGCCGCTGCGGCCGCACTCGGTCGACCTTTGGCGCTACATCCGTTTGCCCAAGAGCAAATTACGCTGCGTTGTGCAGAAAATGCCGCAAAAGGCCAAGGAACGGCCGATATGACGGCGCCAGAAAATGTGCAGCGTTTGCAGATGGGTTTCTTCCCAGAGGGTTGCGAAGCGGTCGTAAACCCTTTTAATCGGATACCTGGTTTTTTTATTCAAAACCACACCTTTGTACCCGGTTTCCCTGTGATGGCATGGCCGATGCTCGAAGCGATGCTTGACACGCGTTATGCACACCTGCACAACAAGGAAGAGCATACGGAGTACTCCTTTATTGTCTACAGCATGCCTGAGTCACGCATTACCCCGGCTCTCGAAGCGCTCGAACAAAAGTGGCCAGGCGTGCGTGCCTTTAGTTTGCCTTCTGTAGGCGATGGCGGTGGCGTTCCACACATCGAACTGGGTGTCAAAGGCGAGCCTGTGGCCAGTGCTCAGGCACTTGAGTTCCTCAGAACCGAAGCGCTACGTCTGGGTGCCCGACTCGATCCGCCCGCGCAGTGATTTTTCACAATATGGGATAAAATATTTTCTGTTGCATCGCAATAGAGAGTGCGTTCCATGAATTCATCACAGTCCACACGGCCGCAATTGTCCTCACTGCAGGTGTCTTTAGCGCACCCTTCGGTGGCGTCCACCCAAGCCAATGGCGGCTTGGGGATGGCGATTCAGGTGCTCGAGCGCGCGACGGCGCTACTTGATGCCTTGGCGGCACAACCCGATCCCGTGGCCCTCAAGGACTTATCCAAGGCGACGGGACTGCATGCCTCGACTGCCCATCGTATTTTGAATGATCTCGTGCTCGGGCGCTATGTTGACCGCGTCGATAGTGGTTTGTATCAACTCGGAATGCGGCTGTTGGAACTGGGTTCGCTGGTCAAAGGCCGGCTTAACGTGCGTGAAGCTGCGATCGATGCGATGCAAGCCCTGCACAACTTGACCGGTCAAACCGTGAATCTGTCGGTCCAGCAGAGTGATGAAATTGTCTATATTGATCGCGCTTGGAGCGAACGCTCGGGCATGCAGGTGGTGCGCGCAATCGGTGGACGTGCGCCCCTGCATCTGACCTCCACAGGCAAGCTGTTTCTTTCCGCCGTCGATACCCGGCAAGTGCGCGCGTATGCGGCGCGTACGCATTTGGCGGGAAGTACGGCCAATAGCATCACCGTTCTCGAGGCGCTGGAACGCGAGCTATCACTGGTGAGACAACACGGTTACGCCCGCGATAACGAGGAGCTCGAGCTCGGCGTGCGATGTATCGCAGCCGGGATTTATGATGACACAGGCAAACTCGTAGCGGGCTTATCGATTTCAGCACCCTCTGGGCGTCTCGAGGATGGTTGGATACCGCAACTTGTCGCGACCGCAGGCAAGATTTCCGAAGCGCTGGGCTACGACGCAAGCCTTGCGACCTGATTTGTGTGGTTTTTTTGGTGCAACGCAACAAAAAAGTGTTGACATCCTGTTTTGGGGGTCTACAATGAGGTCTTGTGCAGTGCAGCAAATGACTGATTGAAACGTTTTCGATGCCCTGCAGCCTACAACGTAGCAATTGATGGAGCAACTTGTGCTCCCCCAACCTTTCAGGAGAACACGATGTCCGCAATTCCTCAGCAAGTTTTAAACAGCCAGAAAGCAGCGATCGAAGCACTGGTTTCTATTCAGGGTTCAGTCTTTGGCGGCTTTGAAAAGCTTGTCGACCTCAACCTCAAGGCCATCAAAGCCACTCTCGACGAAGTATCAGAAAAGTCACAACAAGTCGCCGGCGTCAAAGACGCTCAAGAAGCTGTGGCCATGTCTTCGAGCTTGGTCCAGCCTAGCGCAGAAAAAGCAATGGCTTACGGCAAGCATGTGTATGACATCGTGAGTTCCGTGCAATCAGATTTGGCCAAGCTTGGTGAAGCCCACCTCGCCGAAGGTCAAAAACACATGCATGATGCGATTGAGCAGCTGACCAAAAATGCACCAGCCGGCTCTGAAAGCGCCGTTGCAATGCTGAAAAGCGGTTTGGCTCAAGCCAACACTGCCTTTGATTCAATGACCAAAGCTGCCAAGCAGGCTGCCGAAGTCGCTGAAAAGAATCTGGCTGCCGCAACAAGCGCCACCATGAAAGCAGCTGGCGAGGCTGTCGAAGTCGCCAAGTCTGCAACACGTGGTCGCCGCGCTGCCTAATTTTTAGCGCTGCAGCGATTCACTGTTTTAGTTTATTTCACCTAAGTCTTAGGTACTCAGGCAGTACTGCAGTTAAAAAACCACCTCGGTGCACGATTGAGGTGGTTTTTTCTTGCGCGCTCAGCACAGGTGCAATTTTCTTAGTTGATGAGGATTGGATCACTCAATAGAGCATGTCTAATATTCAATTTTTGAATGTTTTAGCTTGATGAACTACTGTCTATTTCGCTTGAGAGTGTCCGTAACAATTCAGTAAATGCGTGTGCCAACATCATAGGTGCTTGCCCATCGGGGTAAATAATGGCGTAGCGGGAGGTTAGGATTTCTTTTATTGGAATTTTTATCAAATCTGAGTTGTTAAAGGATTCTGCGGCCCAACGGGAAACCAATGAAATCCCTGCACCTGCTGCGACTAAGGCGCAGGCGATAGATGAGCTTGGCGTTTCAATGACGATTTTTGGAGCAACGCCGACAGTCGCAAAAGCATCTTCTATTTGATAGCGAATATAGGTATGTCTTGAAAGCATCACCATACGTTCACCGGCGAGCTCTTGAAGTGAAATTACCTCATTTTTTGCTAAACGATGGAGTTTGGAAACAACCGCAACGGTGGGTATTGGCTCGAAAGGTTCAACGTGTATGTTGGGCTTTACTATCGGAAACTCAACAATTCCTAAATCGAACTGACGGGTTGCCACTAAATCGCCGATTTGTCGTGAGGGCAAACTTTGAACGAAGACGCTCACGTTTGGCCGTGTAATTAAGAAGTTTGTAATCGCTTTGGGTACTAGATAGTGTGCCAAGGCAGGAAGGGTGGCAATGCGAAGAGCGCCTGCGCGCTGAAAGCGAATATCTTGCGCGACATGACTCACCCGTTCCAGGTTGCTGTAGATGGGTTCTATTTCGCGGTATAGCGACTCCGCCTCATGAGTCGGTATCAAACGGCGTCCACGTCGCTCAAACAACGCATAACCTAAATGCAGCTCAAGTAAGCCGATCGTTCTGCTAACGCCTGGTTGGGTGACATGCATGAAGTTTGCCGCCCCAACAACGCTGCCTGTCAACATGACAGCGCGAAAAGCTTCGATTTGACGCAGATTAATAATAGGTTTCATTTTTTGGGAACGTGGTTCTAAAGGACGTCAGTGTTTTATGCATAACAAAAAAGCATATATAACATCATTTATTTGAATTTAATTTATTGATTTATCCCTCTAGTATCAAAAAAGTTGGTGGAATTACAGGCTAGCAAAGCCCCATAAAGAAGTTTTCTTTAACTCAGGAGATCAACATGCATAAATCTTTATCAGTTTTAGGTGTGGCATTACTAGCGTTTTCAGCAAGCTATGCCGGAGCCCAAACCATATATATGGGGGGATCTGGAGGTTCAACAGAAAAGCTTTTTAAAGAAAAAATTATCCCTTCCTTTGAGGCAAAGACTGGCGCGAAAGTCGTCTATATAGCGGGTAATTCAACAGACATCCTTGCGAAGCTTCAAGCACAAAAAGCAAAACCCGAGATGTCTGTAGCTCTCATCGATGATGGTCCAATGTATCAGGCAATTGGACAGGGTCTATGTACCAAAGTCGAAGAGGTGGGCACAATTAAAGAGCTGTATCCAAATGCGCGTATGGTCGGTGACAAGTCCGTGGGTATTGGCTTCATCGCAACCGGCTTGGCTTATAACAAAGATATTTTTGCCAAGAATGGTTGGCCAGCGCCTACCTCTTGGCAAGACCTCACAGACCCCAAGTACAAGGGCAAAGTTGTGATTCCCCCCATTACTAATGGTTATGGTTTATTGACACTGGTGATGATGGCTCGGCTGAGCGGTGGTGGAGAAGCCAAGATGGATCCAGGCTTTGAGGTGATGACTAAAAAGGTAGCACCAAACGTACTGGCTTGGGAACCGTCACCGGGCAAGATGGCTCAATTGATGCAAACTGGAGAGGCTGCTTTAGTGGTTTGGGGAAATGGTCGCGTGCAAGCCGTCGTTGATCAGGGCGCTCCCGTTCAGTTTGTGTATCCAAAAGAGGGTGCAGTCGCACTCATGGTGGCTGGCTGTGTGGTCGAGGGGGCCCCTCAACCCAAACTGGGTCAGCAACTCTTGCAGCATGTAGTTTCTGCTGAAAGCCAAGCGTTGATGGCAACTGTTATCGGATACGGACCGGTAAATAAAACCACTAAATTGGATC
>JBIKOQ010000053.1:0-7506 GCA_044357955.1 Burkholderiaceae bacterium
AAAGGTTGCCGAAGTAGTCGTGTTTGGACCTGAAAAAGTAAGCGCTTTGATCGCCCCGGATTACAACATTATCAATCCTAACCGCGCAGAATGGACTAAGCGCTGGAACCGTGCGGTCGAAAAATAATAATCTTACTTACAGATGGAAGATCCTCCTATGGCTTTCCTTGAATTAAAGGGTTTAGTGAAGCGCTATGGCAACTTTACGGCCGTGGAGGATTGCAGTCTATCCGTAGAGCGAGGCGAGTTTTTGTGCCTGCTCGGTCCATCGGGTTGCGGTAAGACCACTACGTTACAGATGGTTGCTGGTTTCATTCAGCCTACTATCGGTCGTATCGTTTTGGATGGTCATGACATCACCGACTTGAAGCCCAGTAAGCGAGGACTGGGTGTTGTTTTTCAAAGTTATGCTTTATTTCCGCACATGACGGTGCAGGAAAACGTGGCCTTCGGCTTGAAAATGCAGAAGGTGCCAAGCAACGAGCTTACAAGGCGTGTGTCAGAAACGTTAGATCTCGTTCACCTCCAAACATTTGCCCAGCGGTATCCTAGTGAGCTCTCAGGAGGTCAAAAGCAGCGCGTCGCGATGGCCCGTGCCATCGTGATTCAGCCACCCGTATTGTTATTGGATGAACCCATGGGTGCGTTAGATGCCAAATTGCGCGAGGAGATGCAGATTGAGTTGCGTGCGTTGCAACGTCGTGTTGGTATTACAACCATTATGGTGACGCATGATCAAGCCGAAGCCATGACACTCGCTGATCGAGTTGTTTTAATGGATAAAGGTCGGATTCAGCAAATCGCTCGTCCATATGAAATGTATGAAGAACCCAACGGCCGATTTTCATCGACGTTCTTGGGTAAGGCAAACGTCTTCGAAGGTCTAAGGAAAGACGATGGCGTTGTGGTTCAGGGTGTCTCACTGCCTTGTATGGGAGAAGTATGCCAGGGTGAAGTCGATTACATCATCCGCCCCGAAAAAGTTTCCTTTACTGGAGAAGATCCTTTAGTCAAAGGTACGATCACCTCTCGAATTTTTCTTGGCAATCATTGGTTATTCCAAGTGGCAACCCCTTTGGGTGTGATGCATATCACCCAGGTGAATACAGATTTCCCCTCGGTGTCTGAAGGCGATACTGTCGGATTGACTTGGAGCCCTGGCCATGCGCGCGTACTTGCGCGCAATGCAGTGTAAATGATGAAGAACGATCGCATCGCACTTCCGTATTGGCTGACAGCGCCTAGCATTTTAGTCATGCTCGCGTTCGTTGCTTTACCTTTGGTGATGACGCTTTCAATGAGTCTTTATCCATACGACCCAGCAAATATGGTGGGTCAGACGTTGACCTCTGCAAATTATGAAGAGATTTTAAAGGATGAATATTTCCATGTAATTTTTATACGTACCTTTGGTATGGCGCTGCTCGTGACCTTGATTTGTATTTTGATTGGCGTACCCGAGGCGTATGTCTTAAGTCGCTTGACTCCCCAATGGCGGGCGGTCTCCATGGTGATTGTTCTTGGGCCCTTACTCATTTCAGTTGTGGTTCGTACACTCGGTTGGGCGGTTCTTTTAGGAAGTGAAGGTGTAATTAACAAGAGCTTACTTGCAATGGGTGTGATCGAGAGCCCCATTAAGCTTTTATATACGTTTACAGGAGTCGTGATTGCTCTAACGCACGTACTCATGCCTTTCATGGTGTTAGCGGTTTGGGCATCACTGCAAAAGCTAGATCGTGCGACTGAACATGCTGCTGAGTCACTTGGTGCGGGGCTCATAACAGTCATGTGGAAAATTGTTTTTCCTCAAGTCATTCCTGGCGTTTTGTCTGGGGGTTTGATTGTCTTTGCCTCGGCGGCGAGTGCGTTTGCGACACCCGCAATTATCGGTGGCCGTCGTTTAAAAGTTGTACCTACAACCATTTACGATGAATTTTTAGCAAATTTGAACTGGCCTTTAGGCGCCACAATTGCTGTACTTCTTGTTGTGATCGTATTGGTAGTGTCAATGGTGATCAATCGGATTGTTGAGCATCGCTGGAGGCAGGTGTTTAAATGAAAGCGCGTAACTTCCTAGCATTGACGATATTTCACTGGGTTTTCGTGATCTTCATGCTGGCACCCCTACTGATGGTTGCACTCGTTTCGTTTACGAATAAAGGCTATATCGCTTTGCCATTTGATGGTGCCTCCTTTAGGTGGTATCACGCCATACTAGACGCCCCAGATTTTATTGATGCCTTTTGGCGCAGCTTAGGGTTAGGTGCTGTTGCTGCAACAATTGCGACGCTCATTGCAGTGCCTGCCGGAATGGCAATCGCTTGGCATCAGTTTTCAGGGCGTGATGCAATGTTAGGCTTGCTTTTGTCCCCGCTAATGGTTCCACATGTTGTGCTGGGCATCGCACTGTTGCAATTTCTGACAGCCATGGCGGGTGGCAGTACCTGGTGGGGGTTAACGGCTGCGCATACTGTTATTGTTTTTCCCTATGTGCTGCGTTTGGTCGTTGCTGCCGCAACAGGCTTTGACCGCAGTCTGAGTCAAGCGGCGCAGTCATTGGGTGCTTCGGGCTGGGTTGTCTTCCGTTCGATTGAACTGCCTATGATTTTGCCTGGCCTAGCAGGCGGATGGTTGATCGCGTTTATTAATAGTTTTGATGAACTAACGATGACTATTTTTGTTGCATCGGCAGCGACAGAAACACTGCCTGTCAAAATGTATAACCACATAGCACATACGATAGATCCGTTACTTGCATCGGTTTCAACTGTACTGATTATTTTGACTCTGATCTTAATGGTCGCGCTTGATCGTTTCTACGGTTTAGATAAAGTTCTTTCAGGAAAATCATGAGTAGTAGAAACGAATGGGATGCCCTTGTCATTGGCGGCGGTATGGTCGGTATGGCTGTAGCGTATGGATTAGCTAAACAGGGAGAGCGTGTCGCATTACTGGATGAAGGAGATGACGCCTATCGCGCATCTCGAGGAAACTTTGGTCTGGTTTGGGTGCAGGGTAAGGGGTTAGAAAATCCTGATTACTCGCGGTGGACAATTGGTTCAGCCAGCGCATGGCCTGCTTTCGCTAACGAGTTAGAGGCACGAACGGGCATTTATCCTGATCTGTCTCAACCTGGGGGCTTATCAATCTGTTTGAATGATCGTGAGCTGTCTGATCGAGCTAATCGCTTAAGGATCCTGCGTGAAAAGTTGGACGGTGTATATCCGTTTGAGATCCTGAATGCGCGTCAGGTAAAGGAGATGATTCCGCAAGTGGGGCCGAAAGTTGCAGGTGCAATTTATTGTCCTTTAGATGGACATGCAAGTCCACTTCGTTTGTTACATGCTTTAGTTAAAGGATTCGAGAGTGCTAAGGGGCAGTTGATTTCTGGAGTTCGTGTGAGTGCCATCGATACCCTCTCTGGAGGGGGCTTCAATGTGCATACGAATCGCAAGATTTTTTCAACTAAACGCGTGGTGCTTTCTGCAGGATTAGGCAATCGTGATCTTGCACCGCTTGTGGGGCTCCGAGCACCCGTGGCACCCAATCGCGGACAGATACTGGTGACGGAGCGCGTGCAGCCGTTTCTCAACTATCCGACCTTGCATGTACGGCAGACAAATGAAGGTGTTGTGCAGATAGGAGATTCACAAGAAGATGTGGGTTTAGATGATCAAACGACACTCACGCAATTATCCAGAATCGCCTTGCGTGCACAGTTAGCGTTTCCCTTGTTAGAACATGTCAATATTGTCCGGAGCTGGGGTGCGTTGCGCGTCATGAGTCCTGACGGCTTTCCTATTTATCAAGCTTCGACTGAGTCACCTGATGCGTTCGTTGTAACGTGCCATAGCGGTGTAACTCTTGCAGCACAGCATGCTGGTGCGTTAGCAAGTTGGATACTCGGCGGTCAGCAACCTGCAGAAACTCTATCCTTTAATGCGGAGCGTTTTGATGTTTAAACCTATGACAGCAGTCACTGCATCGTGTGTCGTAGATATTTTTGTTGATGGAAAAATGATTCATGCTCAGGAGGGTGAGTCTCTTGCGATTGCGTTGATGCAAGCTGGCGTAATACCTTTTCGGCATACGACAGTGTCCGGTGCGCCGAGGGCGCCCTTGTGTCTAATGGGAGCGTGCTTTGATTGTCTGATTCAGGTCGATGGACAGGCAAACGTGCAGTCTTGCATGGTGCGAGTGAAGGCGGGTGCGAGAGTCGTGTTACAGCATGGGGCGAGAGCTTTGGAGACAAAGATATGACGCATGACTTAATAGTCATAGGTGCGGGCCCGGCAGGCATGGCAGCTGCAACAATGGGTGCGAGCCTAAATTTGAAAACGGTTTTACTTGACGAACAGGCGGAGCTTGGCGGTCAAATATATCGAAACGTCGCACATGTACATCCCGCCGTAGCCAAATTATTAGGTCCTGACTATTTGCATGGCGCGACGCTTGTCGACGCCTTGCAGGATTCAGGCGCAGAGGTACATCACGAAGCGCTGGTTTGGGACGTTTCCCGTGATTTGGGTGTGACCGCTTTTTCAAAGGGGACCGCGTTGCAGTTTCAAGCGCCTCAGCTGATTGCTGCTTCTGGTGCCCTTGAGCGTGCCTCACCGATTCCGGGCTGGACGCTTCCGGGTGTCATGAACGCAGGCGCTGCACAGATTGCCCTGAAAACCTCAGGCAGCATACCCGCGGGTCGTACGATTTTGGCGGGTGGTGGACCACTACTTTATTTGGTTGCCTGTCAGCTTCTCGAAGGAGGGGCAGAAGTCGCTGGTATTGTAGAAACGAGTCCAACGGCTAATCGTCTGATAGCGCTAAAACACCTAGCAGGCATCTTAGGTTCTTCGCAGTACCTGGTCAAAGGTGCAAAGATGTTGTTGAAGTTGTATCGATCGGGTGTGCCTTGGTTTCAGAGTGCTACTAATCTAAAGGTGATGGGTAACGATCAGGCCGAGGGATTGTCTTTCGAGTGTGGAGGTAAGCGTCATGTTTTAGCCGCTGATTTGGTTCTTTTACATCATGGTGTGATACCCAACACACAAATTTCGCGGTTGATGCGTGTCGATCACGTTTGGAGTGACACACAAAGGGCATTTAATGTAGTGTGTGACGAGTATGGTCAGACTTCCTTACCCGGTTTTCGAATCGCGGGAGATGGTGCTGCAATTGGCGGTGCTTGGGCTGCGCAGAGCTCTGGCGCACTGGCGGCACTTGGTGCCGCTCACCAATTAGGTAAATTATCTTTTGCGGATTTTGAGCGCCTTTCTCAACCCCACCGTAAAACTCTCAGTCATGAGCTAAAGGCTCGACCATTTTTGGATGCACTATATTGCCCTCCTCAAGCCATCACTGAACCCGTTGATGAGGCGATTGTTTGTAGGTGCGAAGAGGTGACTGCCGGCCGTATTCGGGAAATGGTAAAGCTAGGGTGTCAGGGCCCAAGCCAGACGAAGTTCTTCAGCCGTTGCGGCATGGGGCCATGCCAAGGAAGAGTGTGCGGCAGCGTTGTGACGCAAATATTGGCTGCTGAGTTGCACAAGTCACCTGGCGAGGTGGGCGCTTATAGAATTCGAGCACCACTTAAACCCGTACCATTGGCAGCATTTTCAGGTCTGGCGAGATCATCAGAAGACTCTGTTTGGTAGAGGGCGCATCAATGATGATGGCCCTCTATGCCGATGGCAATCCCAAAGGAATCTATCGACGTTGACGACCAATGTCTTTCGCGCATTCGGCGACTAAACTTGGACCACGATAAATCAAACCGGTGTAGAGCTGAACGGCATTGGCTCCCGCCGCCATTTTTTCAGCGGCATGTTGACCCGACATGATGCCACCAACGCCGATAATGGCGAATTCTGCTCCTAGTTTGGCGCGCAGACGAGTAATGACTTGGAGAGATCTGGCATGCAATGGGGCGCCAGACAGACCACCCGCCTCATCGGCGTACTTTTGTCCTTGTACCGCCTCACGCGCTAATGTGGTGTTCGTCGCGATGACCCCATCGATACCATGACGTGGCAGGACCTCGGCGATGATATCTAATTGCTCCTCGGTCAGATCGGGCGCGATTTTGACGGCGAGCGGCACTCGCTTTTGATGTTGCTCAGCAAGGGCCAAGCGCCGTATCGCAAGCTGGGATAGCAACTGATCAAGTTCGTGCTCACCTTGTAAAGCACGCAGATTTTTCGTGTTGGGCGAGGAAATATTGACAGTGATGTAGTCGGCATGTGGATAAACGCCCGACAAGCCGATCAGGTAGTCGTCTGCGGCTTGCTCAATAGGTGTGTCGGCATTTTTTCCAATATTGAGACCGATGATGCCTCCTCGACTGCGCCAGGTACTGCGCTGAACATTCGCTAGAAATGCGTCAAGCCCTTGATTATTAAAGCCAAGTCGGTTAATGAGCGCCTCGGACTCTGGCAGTCTAAACATGCGGGGTTTGGGATTGCCGGGTTGGGCACGCGGTGTCACGGTTCCGACCTCAATAAAGCCGAATCCGAGGTTGCCCATGGCATCGATATGCGCACCATTTTTATCAAGACCTGCTGCCAAACCAACAGGATTTTGCAAGTGCAGGCCCATCAGTGTGGTGGGAACCGACACCTGGCTGTGCATCAAACCGCGTGTGAGCGAGCAATCGTAAGCGCGTTGTAACGCACTGAGCGTTGCTTCGTGCGCGGCTTCGGCATCCATTGCGAAAAGCGCGTGACGAGCGAGGGGGTAGGCTTGAAATAAAAAGGACATTTGACGGAGTGCCTTGGCGATGTGATGCCGCTATTTTAACGGGCTGTTTGCCATTGACCGTCCAGTCTGTATTCGGAAGGCTTGAAAAGCGCTTTATAAGCCATCTTTTCACTATTTTCGATCCAGTATCCCAGATACAGCCAAGGCAAGTTGAGTTGTCGACATTGATTGATCTGCCAAAGAATGCCATAGGTGCCCAAGCTGCCTCGTGTCTCAGGCTCATAAAAGGTGTAGACCGAGGACAAGCCTTGCTCCAAGACATCAATAATCGACACCATTTGGAGCACACCGTCTTGATCACGGAACTCGACTAACCGCGTATTGACTCTGCTCGCAAGCAGAAACTCGCCATACTGTTGCCGACTGTCATCATCCATGCCACCTTGAGGATGCCGTTGGGCTTGGTAGCGTTTGTAAAGCGCGTAATGTTCTTCGGACCAAGCGAGTTCAGCGACCAGAGGTCTGAGGTCCTTGTGCTGCTTGAGCGCGCGCTTTTGAGTACGCGTGGGCTCAAACTGCTCTACGTTGACACGCACCGGTGTGCACGCTTTGCAGTCATCGCAATGCGGTCGATACGTAAATAGCCCGCTGCGACGGAAGCCTTGGTCGATCAGCTGCGAATAGGTATCAGAATGGATGAGATTTCCCGGGGCCGCCACCTGAGATCGTGCCTGCCGCCCAGGCAGATAGCTACAAGGGTAGGGTGCCGTGGCATAAAACTGCAACGTCGCGAAGGGGAGTTCCTTGATTTGG